>NZ_KV794984.1:0-24527 GCF_001808875.1 Neisseria sp. HMSC064E01 | reverse complement strand
TTGCGGTTGAGGCGGACGTCTTTGGCGACGGTCTTGGCGTTGCCCAAGTCGGCGAAGAGCGGGAAGGGGATGGGCGGTGTGATAGGAGGAGCAGGAGGGGGCGCCCAGCAGAAATCGGGGAGGGTACAGATTACATAGAAGTCGCTGTCTTTACGGGCGATTTTATTGAATGCCATGGCGGCTTGCTCCTGTTGGGGATGGGGTCGTCTGAAAGGGGGATGAGTAAGGGTTTAGGGTTTCAGACGACCTATGTGTGGTTTATGCGTGTGCTGCCAAAGATGGCGGGATTGGGATAAATTCATCCTGCGAATCCCGACAGGCTTGGGCGGCCGCGATTTGATCTGCCCGTTCGTGTCGGGCGATGAATCTGAGCTGGCATGCCGCAATTTCCAGTTCCTCCGGAAAAGATGTGCGGTAGCTGCAATCAATGCGGCGTTGTTCTACATCGACGAGGATGGTGTCCAATACCATATCTTTGCACAATGACGAGTTGGTTGCCGTATGGGCGTGGACGAACACGGTTTCTACCGGCAAATCAACGGTAAATCGTTGGTTGGGTGCTTGGAAGGAATGCACCATGCCGGTAAAAGTCAGTTCGTAAATATGGTTGGGTTTCAGATGGGGAAGCTGCAGCGAGGGATGGGCGCCGTTCCAATAAGCCATAGAAAAATCTTCAGGCAGTAGCGGGGCACGGTTGGCTATCCATTGCGCATCGGCAGTGCCGGTATGTTTGGCTCGCAGTGCGAAATAACGGGGCATAAAGCCGAAGCCTTCAGGCGCGGCCTTATCGGACGGATCTCGCACGGGGTGTGCAGGGTCGTAGATTTGATGCGCTTTCAGCGTCCGCTTGAACCCGTTTTTTTTGAGTTCGGCCTTCGGATAGTAGCCGATACCGATGGCGTTCTGCTGATAGCCTGTGTGGTCGTCTTCGACTGCACTGCCACCAAAGGCAAACTCATAGCGGATAGGCAGGGAAAGGATGGGGTCGGGTTCGCTCAAAGACCATCCTGCCGCCTCCCGCACCCAGTAACGTTCCCCGGTAAGCGCCAGGCTTTTTTGGTAATCGCCGATTCTTACGGATACGGTAAATTGCCGAGAGGGAACGTCGTCGGGCGCATAGGCGGTGGCATTGACGACCAAGTCGGTTTTGGGCTTGTAGAGGCTGAAGTCGCTTTCAAACTGAGTCGAGGTTTGCGAGGGATCGCCGTAATAGGTATCGGCAAACGTGAGCGGCGTTTGCTTACGGGCAAACGCAAGCTCCGTTTTTCCTGTTTCCGGGTCAATTTCAAACTCGTAGCTGACTTTGGCGACGACTACATCATAAGCCCGATCTGTTTGGTCGATATTTTTAAACTGCTGCGTATGAAAGCAGGTAAAGTTCTGCAACTCAAACATGGCGTATCTTCTCTAGTTGATATCGACTTTTTTGCCGTCGATGTCCACTACTTTGGTGCCGACGATCTTGATCGTTTTGCTGACGATGCTGATTTTGTTTTTATCAATCAAAATCATGGAACTACCGACTTGTATGGTAATTTTCTTGCCTGCGGACAGGGTAATGTTTCGACCTGCGTTGAGGCCGATGTTCATACCGGCGTTGAGACCCATCACCAAGCCGACGCTATGCATTTCTGCACCGACAACATTGGTCATCCAGCCTGCACCGACGTTCAGCATATAACCGGCACCGATGTTCGTCATCTGTCCGATGCCGACATTGTTCATACCGTTCAGGCTGACGGTTTCCTGTTTGTTGCCGCCGATACTGCTGACTTCGTTGGCAACAACGGTCTTGTTGCGGTTGGCACCGACGGTCAGCGCTTGGTTTTTGCCGACAGCAACGTTCTGATCCTGTCCGACAGTCAACGCTTGGCTCTGTCCTATGCCTACTTTCTCGTTCAAACCAACAGAACGGCTGCGGTTTTTACCCACGTTGACGCTTTGGTCTTTACCTACGCTGGTGCTTTGGTTGTCACCCACACTAATGCTTTGGTTTTGGGTAATGCTGGAGGTCTCGTTTTGACCCACCGATTTTGTGCGGTTTTGGGTAATTGAAGCCGTTTCGTTTTTTTGGACGGTTTTCGCCCGATCGCCCACTACCGTAACCGTTTCGTTGTTGCCGATTGTGGTGGTGCGGTCGTTGTTGACGTTGCGGGTTTCATTATTTTTAACCAGCGAGGTCAGGTCTTTTTGCGCTTGGAAATTGACCATCTCGGAACCGGCAGTATCGTTGAACATCAGTTCATTGAAGTTGGCAAGCGGCGAATTAAAACTTTTACTTTTGATACCTGACTGCTTGGCCGCAGCGGGAAAGCCCCATGGTGGCGACATTGCGCTGTTATACAGGCGACCCAATACAATCGGTCGGTCGGCATCTCCGTTGATGAAGTCGACCAACACTTCTTCACCGATACGCGGGGTGTTGATAGAACCATATCCCGCACCGGCAGAACCTTGCGTTACCCGAACCCAGTTGGAGCTGTTTTCATCCATTTTGCCGTAGCGGTCCCAATGGAACTGGACTTTAATATCGCCATATTCGTTGGTATAAACCTCTTCTCCGGCAGGGCCTGTTACCGTCGCCGCTTGTGTGCCCAAAACTTTGGGTTTTGGCGTTTTAAGGGGAGGGCGGTATGGGTAGGATTTGGGTAATACGCGGAATGAAATTCTGAATTTGCCGATACGGTCGCCGGTAGTATAGCCGGCTTCTTCAAAATCATAATCTGCTTTCAGAATGGTGTATTCGGTATTGGATGACGAGTGCGGGTGCTTACTCAGGGTAAACGTATAACCCGGAGCCACCGTCAATGCAGTACCCGAACCGGTAATGATCTTGGTTTGGCTTTTCAGATCTTCACTGCGTACCTGACTGTAATTTTGCGCTTCGGAAACATCGCTAAAGCCGGTATAAAAATCATAATGTTCCATAGGAACAGAACTGAAATCGTGAATCGAATCAGAAGATTTCATCGGGACTTTGGCGTTTTTATAATTGTATTCCTGAGTCACGAACTGGCTGGATTTCAGGGCATCACGTTCCTCCCAAACATCGATATAGGCGATGTTTGGTGCGCCGGGCGCAGTATTTTTGGAATGGTAAGGAATATTAGGAGAAGGGATGGCTTCTAGAGTACCGACATCATCAGCGATAACCAGTTCGTGCGAACCGTTGCTGTGGGTAAAATAATAGTAAATGCCTTCCTGTTCAAACAGGCGGCTCAGGAAGTCAAAACTGTTTTCCTGATATTGGACACAAAAGCCCCTTGTACGATAGCTTTTTTGGCATTTTACTTGGAAGGGGAATCCGAACGGGGACAAGACTTCATTGGTAATATCCAGAACGGACTTGTCGACAAATACCCTGCTGTCCGTATTTTGGGTGAGATACCACATAAACGGACGGGCTGTGCAGGTGTAGGCATGATAGTCTTCTTCGTCTTCATCTTCACCGATATAGCCGAAGTCGGTAACCAAACCGTTCAGATAGCGCGGACTGCCTGCTTCTGTATCAATTTCCAACGTTATAGGCTGACCGATAATATCTTTGCCTTGTAAATTTGAATCTTTGGAAACTAAAGTGATATTAAACTCAAAAAGGTTTGAAACAAATTCGGTTCCAAGCATTTTTTTGAATAATAGTTGTGATCCCAAAGGTGTATGAGCAACGACTGTTCTATTCATTTCGGGAAATTCCTTGTTTACATTAAAAGCCAATTTCGCTTCAGTGTCAGATTTTCTATTTTTCAATCACACACAGGACTATGGCAGAAGCTTGTTGGAATATGTGATTTCAGACGACCTGCTTACATCCTTACTACGACCTTCAAACGCACTGAAAATTCCTTAATTTATTTAAATTAAAGGGGTTGAAGGCTGTGGAAGTAGTAAATTCAAGCACAACGTTTTTGCCTTGGATGTTGTATTCGACAACGGTAGTGTTTCCTGTTTGACGAATGATTTTTCCTTTTTCAATTAAGCGGAATATTGACCATGGTCCGGTTGAGCTGATGCCCGCACTATTGATTTGCGGAGAGGAAACATCGATTTTTGCCAAGGCATTTTCTTCTTTTGAAGGCCAGGTAAAGGTTGCAGGATTGACTGGACCATGACTGTATACATAGCTTTTTCCTGCATAAGAAACATTCACACTTTCCAAACTGGAATCAAGGATCAAGACTTTGACTGTAAAGTCAAAAGTAGGCGTTTCAGACCCTTTGTCAAAATATCCTTGTCGGATTGCTGCAATGTCATTCAGTTTGGAAAAACGGTCTTTAAATGCACTGTTTTTGGCCGTTAATGTTTCCAGTTTCTCTGAACGCGCCAATACGGCGGCCTCACCTGATAAATTGGTAAACTTGCTGTACATGCCGTTTGGACCAAATATGTTGGTGAAGCTTTCCAAGGCAACATTGTTTTCAGAACCTCTGTCAAAAGGGTAGCCCTGTTGGTGTATTTCTTGGCAACTGTTTGTTACGGTTGCCAACTGTTTTTCCAAGGTGGACATGATCTTTTCATCGACAATCTTGTCGGTGTTTTTCAAAATAATCTCAGAAAAGCTGTCTAACATTGGGCGGAAGGGCATAGGAAGCCGGTTTACTTCAGCTTTGTATTTCACAAACGGATCATCAGGAGGTAAATCAACCCCTTTTTCAACTGCAACATTAACAGCAACCAGATAAACGTACAGATCATTAATGGCTTCAGTAACGCTGTTAATAGCCGGAGGTTGATCGTTCGTGGTTTCAGTTAAGCTATGGAAATCTGCAAAAGCATCATCAACGGGAGTGGCCAGTTTTAAAGCAGATAATTCATTTTTTACATTAGCCTCTCCTTCAGCATCTAGGAGTTTTGACAGTCCTGCCCTATTCAACCAGTCGGCAATTTTACTGTCTGCTTTATCCGTTATCTTTTTATCAATGGTAAGCGTCGTATTGTCGCTGATACCTTTGATAATATTGACTAAAGGAGAATTTTTCTCTGATAGAAGCTTGGCAATCTGAATACTTTCTCGAGATGACTTGGGCGTAACCAATGACAAATCAGACAAATAGTTATTCCATGCCTTGATGTAATTGCCGAAATAAAGCTTTTGAGCATCTGAAAGAACAGAAGCTTTGCTTTGGCTTTGAGAAGCATAACTACCCAATACCCAGTTGTCTTCATTAAAAAACTGTTCTGCCGACTTGACCATAGTAGGTAAGACTTTGGTAATGTAAGCCTCTTTGGTATAAATGAAGTTAATCGGTTCTTTTAAAGCTCCGCCGGTTTTGCGACGAAACAATAAGTGGCTTTGCACGCCGCCCATACTTGAAAAAGAAACAGGTGTGATTCCTTCTTTGCCTGAAAGAGCAACTGTATTGATGGTATCTTCCAGTACCATGGTAGCAATATCTCTTTGGGCAATTTCTTGTCTGCGACGTTCAACTAATGCTTCATCATAGGGTACGCTAGGAGTAATACTTTGTTTAGAAAGAATCTGATTTAAAGCTTTCTCAACAGATTTTTTCTGTTGCTCGCTCATGCCTGAAGATTCTGCTTTAGACAAATTAGTCATTAGCCAGTTTTGCATAAAAGCGGCATCAAAATGTTCTTTGTCATACATCATCAGATAAGCTTTTAAAGCATTGTAACCATTGATGCCGTCTGAGCCGCTGGTTGTACGCAGAAGTTCATCTAATTTGAAGCTGATTAAAGGCATCACGTTGTCTTGCAGGATTCTTCGGTAGGCAGATTCCCCAACGTCTTCCATTTGCCCGCCTTGATAAAGACCCATATGATAGCTGAAGGGAGGAGAAGACAGATCGGGAATCTCTCTGCTGCGGGTCGTATCTTTGACATGTTCTGCAAATGTTACTGCTTTAAGCAGGTCGGGAGCTTCAGTGTATTTCTTCGCCTCTTGACCCAGTTTGGTTGCTTTATTGCCAACCTGCTCAAGATATGAGCGATTATTTGAATAACTGTTCAGCATCATGGCTAAGCAGGCGGCGACTATGGTGACAATAGCTCCAATTCCTAACCAATAGAGCATTTGTTTTTTGACAAACCAAGATTTATTTTCTCCCGCCAAGTTTGCTTCACTAAGGATGACATCAGAGAACAGCCTGTTCAGGAAAAAGCTTCGCTCGTTGTTTTGAGTTTTGGTTCGATCCGAATCCAAGTATTTTTTCGATAATTGGAAATCGTTTTGCAAGCCATCCAATATGGGATTGAAATGTTGTCCCGTTTGGGTGCCACTTGAGAAATAAACACCTCTCCACGAGATAGGTTGCTCAAATTTTGAAGATTTAGATAACTCTTTAAATAGAGAAAGTACCGCCTGATTAAGACGTTCAAATTCTTCAGGGAAAGCAAAAGCCGCTGCTTTATCTTCAGAAGATTCCAATTGATGGATGGTGCCCAACATAGAAGAGCGCAGTTTATCAACAACTTCCGATAAAGCATTGGAAGCAGTGGCAATTGGGGTTTTCATTCCTTCGGTATCAGAAAGAGAAATACCCAAATATTGGTTTCTTTGTTCTTCCGTCAGATGATCAAAGAATTTGTCAAAACCATGCAGCAAATCCAGTTTGGTTATCATAAGATAAACAGGGAAATGTATACCTAACTTGGTATGCATTTCGTGGATTCTTTTGCGAAGTTCTGCAGAAATTTCGGTAATATTGGTTTTACCGCCTAAAAGGTCGTCCACTCCTACGGTAACTACTACACCGTTGATAGGCTGTTTGGGACGGTAACGCTTCAGAAGGGATACAAATTCTTCCCAGTCGCTGGAGTCCTTATTGCTGTGGTTATCATGTAAAGACAATCTGCCTGCAGTATCGAGAAGTACGATTTCATCGGATAAAAACCAATCGCAATCGCGTGTCCCTGCCAAGCCGCTTACAGATGTTCCTAAAGTGCTTTCTAGAGGGAAGTTGAGACCAGAGCGTTTTAATGCTGTTGTTTTACCAGAACCGGCAGCACCTAAAACAACGTACCACGGCATTTGATAAAGATATTGCCCCTCTTCCAATCTTGCCAATAAACTATTTTTAGATCTGGAAAATTTAGCGTTTTTCAGTACTTTATCCATTTCAGCAAACTGACGGCTCATTGAGCTAACATCGCTTGCATTTTTCAAGATAGGTTCTTGCGCTGCGCGGATTTCCTTCAGTAAGGCAGCGTTTCGGCGTGACTCACGATATTGGCGAAATATAGCCTTAGCTAACCAAATACCGACAATAGCGGCACATACAGCAAGACGAATGGCCTTGCTTTCTAAGGGGCGAATTTCACCTATGGAAATCAGTGGGCCGATAAACCATACCAATATAATCAGACCGGCGATACCCAGCATTACCCATAAAGAACGGGAGCCTAGAAAATAAAGAATTTTTTTCATATTTGTTTTTCCGTATCAATCCAATTTCAGATTATTGATGTGTATTCACATCACTGCTTGGCTGAGTAGTTGAAGTATTGGTTTTTACTTCCACTGCGCTACCCAGTTTAGGGCCGGTTCCAGTTGTGAATAGGGTGATTTCAACCCTTCGGTTTTTGGCTCTATTTTCCAAAGTATCATTTGGCGCAACAGGATCGGTCGAGCCACGTCCTTCAGAACGAATACGTGTTCCACCATTTTTGATGTAATTCAATAAAATTTCTTTTACTGCATCTGCCCTAGCCTGCGAGAGATGCCAGTTAGATGGGAAGTTCAAGCTTTGAATAGGTTTATCGTCAGTATATCCAGTAACTACGATTTGTCCTTCTACGCTATCCAAAGCTTGGCTGACTCTAGCCAAGACAGGGTAATACTGGTCTTGGATTTGCGCTGAACCAGACTCAAAAAGACCATCACCCAAAATAGTAACAGTACTTCTATCTTGGAAGTCTTCCACAGAGACTAGTTTTCTAGCAATTTCATTTTCCAATAAAGGCCGTAACCGAATGGTGCCTTGTGTTTCTTGCTGTTTGGCTGTGACAGGAGGAAGTTTGAGATTGTTGACTTTTGTACTGGCGGCATCAAAATCATTACCTAAAGACCATTGCATAGCAAAGTAGCCTATTCCCAAGACAACAGCTCCTAAAACACCTACTACCCATAAAGGAATGGTAAGCCTCTGTTTTCGTTGGATGGTATTGGTAATAATTGGATTGTGTTTGAAAAGCTCAGCAGTTTGATCCGGCCGTTTGCTGTGAATTAAGGCAAGCAAATCTCTCTTAATCTTGTCGATTTCGAGTTCACCACTGTTTAATACTTGATATTTGCCTTTGTAGCCAAATTGCAAACATAAGTACATGAACTCTAATAAATCAATATTTTTATCCGGATCCTGCTTCAGATTTTGGATAATCTCAAAAAAACGCTCTCCGCCCCATGTTTCGTCATAGAAAGAGACTAACAGGCTGTTTTTGGACCAAGTTTCATCTGCCCAACCCGCACGAACAGCCAATTCATCTACGAATGTACATAGGCAGTATTTTGCGGCCTGAATAGCGTCGTACCTTGCTCCATTTTTTTCAGCATTTTCTTCAAAATTATTGATTAGTATGGAAAATTTGTTGATCAAACTGTCGGTAGACAATTGACTGGTAGTTTGCTGCATCGCATTGACTAAGATAAAAACCGGTTTGGCTGCCTCAATCAAAGGGTTATAAATATTTACGATGCTGTGTGCAGCATTATTCTGGTTATCCATAATGAAATTCCAAATTAAACCAAATTAACTTAAAGACTTAATTGCCCAAAATTCAACATCTAAATTCGGAAAATTACCGGCTAAATGGAAGGCCATGCCTGATGAAGTATCAAACATGTCCCACAACTCGTGCTTTTTGTCCAATTCAAAATAGACATAACCGCTGTGGTATGGCAATTCTCTTGGCGCCACAGATAAAGCGTGCACCCTGATTCCAGGGAGATGGTAAGCAACCAATTCTTTTACTTTTTCCACAGTACCTATTTTCACGACGCTTGGAATTTTTTGACGTAATGCTTCGTTTGGCATATCAGCTTTGATAGCAAGAACAAATGAAGCTTTATCCAGTAGGCTTTGATCTGGCGTTTGAGCAACACGAGTGGCTTCATCACGCATATCCAGCGGAATCCTAATCGCGCGTTGTTCAAGAACGATGGATAATGATTTACGCAGATTGAAAAATAACTTGCTAAAGCATGAGGCTAGGTCATTATGCTCATAGACAGGGATATCGCCTACTTTGCGAGAAGGCAGGAAGGTCATTAAATCAGCACATAGTTTGGATAAATTAATGAATAATTGTTCAGGGTGCGTTTGTCGGGCGCCTTCATTTTCATGATGTAAATATGCGAGATATCGATTAATGGTTTGAAGCATCATGAAGTCCATAACTTCAACAGAGCCACCGGTATTAGGATCGTTCACAGCATTAGCCAAGCTATTGCTTTTTTGCATCAATAAACCATAAATCTCTGAAATATAGGCTTTTAGGTGTTGTTGCTTTTGGCTTCCGAGGCAAGGCGGAATATATGATTCGTCTAGAATGATTTCAAAGTCCGCAGAGCTGGAACGGATGAGAGCAATGGGCAGGGCAGTTTGACCGCTGGTTAAGTCGTTTTCTAAAACCAACATTGGATTAAGATCTGCCAGTGTTACTTGACGACCATCTAATTCAGTATTTGTAGTGTCTGCTAGAGTTTTATTAAAGGCTTTGTAGCGACATGAGTCTGAGGAGTCCTGATTTGGAAAATAAATCTCATTATTTACAGAAGAAGGCAGAGTAACAGCTAGGCAGATTTTGGTGTCTTTAATATTTGCAGGAACTTTTAGACTCAAATTTTCGAGTTGTTTTTGAGAGAACAAAAATACAGAACCATCGGGGAAAACACCTTCTGCTTCATTAATCCCGATTACCCCTCGTTTGAGGCCGTCTGAATTTAATACCAGTGAAGAGAATCCCCAAAAATGACCCTCTTGAGAAACGGCTAATTGGCGTAGGCCGGATTCAAGATAACGTTCAAATTGCTGGAAATGCTGGGGGGTAATAAAGATACCCTCTGACCAGACTACTTTTGCTTCTATTGCCATTCCTTCATCCTTAATCTTTTAGTTATTATTTTTCTTCACGGAAAACGCCTTTGCTAAGGTCGCTGCCGTATTTGCGCGCTTTTCCATTTTCTTTAATTTTTTTATCGTCAGGGTGCCGCTCTTTATATTCCTTTAACATATCCTTCATTTCTGACTTTGATAATTGGGTTAATTTATTTTTGCCAACGTTTACATAGAAATAATGTTTACCAAATTGATACCATCGTTTCTTCTGCTTCAATAATACCAATTGCCATTGACTGTTATCCAAATCTCGATAACTTGCGACTACGCCTAGATATTTCAGGTGGGAATCCATTTTAATCGGCAATATGGTAACCGTATCAGGATGCAACATGAATTGGTTTTGCTGGATTAACTTCTCACCTAAATTTTCTTTGGCATTGTTGGTAAGTTCAAAATAGTTTGATTTTTTGAACTCCCCGTCAGAAGACAATTGATATAAATCCAGTCTGATAGGAGAAGGTTGACCAACTATATTAGGATTTGCATCAGGAGAAACTATGATTTGCACATCAATTTTTTCTCCGCTCTCATCAGATTCTTTAGGCGGTTTATGATCGGAAGCGCATGAGCTTACCATTAAGGATATCATTAAGAATGATATATATTTTATTAGTTGTTTATGCATCTTAATTGCCTTCAAGTCCATCAATATTGATTACGTCTGACAACAAATATTTCAATCAGTCATACAATATATGACTACTAGAGAAATAAATAGGTTCGTTATAATTAATTAGAAAGACTAAATTTTTTTAATATTTTCTAAAATTATAAAGTATTTTTCTTGCGGGGTTTATATTTATATTGATAAGTAAAGTCATGATTACTTGCATCAATATTTACGCTTAAAACTTGTTTACCTTGAGTTGCAGAAGTAAGCAGTTCACGACTGATTTGCGGTAGCACCGTATTGGTCAAGATTGCATCAATCATACGGCCACCTGACTCAACTTCTGTGCAGCGAGAAGTAATCAGTTTGAGTACTTCGGGCGTATAGTGCAGGTCGATACCGTGGTTATCTTTAATTCGATCTACGATACGGCCTAATTGCAATTCCACAATTTTTGAGAGCATATCGTCAGATAGCGGATAGTAAGGAATCACCTGCATACGGCCTAATAGCGCGGCAGGGAAAGTTTTCAACATAGGAGCACGTAAAGCTTTGGTTAAGCCTTCCGGAGTAGGCAGCATTTCAGGGTCGTCACACATATCCATAATCAAATCTGTACCCACATTGGTGGTCAGGATAATAATGGTGTTTTTGAAGTCGATATAACGGCCTTCTCCATCTTCCATCCAGCCTTTGTCAAATACCTGGAAGAAGATTTCGTGTACATCCGGATGTGCTTTCTCTACTTCATCAAGCAAGATGACGCTATAAGGTTTGCGTCGTACGGCTTCTGTCAGTACGCCGCCTTCACCATAACCGACATAGCCCGGAGGCGCGCCTTTCAGGGTGGATACGGTATGAGCTTCCTGATATTCACTCATATTGATGGTAATTACGTTTTGTTCACCGCCGTACAATGTATCAGCCAGAGCCAATGCTGTTTCGGTTTTGCCCACGCCGGAAGGACCTGCCAACATGAAAACACCGATAGGTTTGTTGGGGTTATCCAGATTCGCACGTGATGTTTGGATACGACGGGCGATTGCATCCAAACCGTGACGCTGACCAATGATGCGTTTGTTTAGAGTATCGGCAAGTTGCAAGACGGCCTCAACTTCGTCTTTCATCATTTTGCCAACTGGAATACCTGTCCAGTCAGCCACAACGTCGGCAACTGTACGGCTGTCCACTAATGGCATAACCAGCGGTTGGATGCCTTGCAGTTTTTTCAGTTTATTAACCAACTCTTTTTGGCGGGTGTACAGCTGCTTGGTTTCTTTCTCAGCCGTTTCTTCTTCCGCTTGCATGATTTGTTCGCGCACATCTAATAGTTCGGTAACCAAGTCTGTTTCAGATTTCCATCTGTCTTCTAATTTTTTCAGACGACCTTCAACTTCAGTCAGTTCTTTACCGATATTGGTTATCCGTGTTTCAGAATCGAAACTGAGTTTTTTCTCACGTTCCAAATTTGCTTGTTCAAGCTTTAATGCTTCGGATTTCTTGCGCAGAAACTCGATACTGCCGGGCACAGCATGCTGGCTGACTGCAACTCGCGCGCAGGCAGTATCAATCAAGCCGACAGCTTTGTCGGGAAGTTGGCGTGCAGGGATGTAGCGGTGGGAAAGTTTCACGGCTGCCTGAATTGCTTCATTGAGAATAATCACGTTATGGTGTTTTTCCAAAGAAGCATTCAATGCCCTAAGCATGTTGATGGCTTTGTTTTCATCAGGCTCATCCACTTGCACTACTTGGAAACGACGAGTTAAGGCAGGGTCTTTTTCAAAGTATTTTTTGTACTCTGCCCATGTTGTCGCGCCGATGGTACGGAGTTTGCCTCGGGCCAGTGCAGGTTTGAGCAGGTTGGCTGCATCGCCCGTGCCGGCTGCACCGCCTGCACCAATCAAGGTATGGATTTCGTCGATAAAGAGCACAATGGGAGTAGGGCTGGACTCCACTTCATCCATCACTGCTCTGAGACGTGATTCAAACTCTCCGCTGACGCTGGCACCTGCTTTAAGTAAACCGATATCCAGCAGGATTAATTGAACATCTTTCAATCCAGGCGGAACATCTCCGGCGGCCAAACGCAATGCCAATGCTTCGACGACGGCTGTCTTACCAACACCGGCTTCACCTGTCAGAATCGGATTGTTTTGACGGCGGCGCATCAGGATGTCGATCATTTGTCTGATTTCGGCATCGCGACCGGTAAGAGGATCTATTTCGCCATTCTTCGCCTTTTCAGTGAGGTTGCTGCCGTATTTGGCTAAGGCACTTTCTTTGTGGGTAGCGTTAGGCTCCGAAGATAACGCGTTTTGGGTAACATCGAGATTTTCTTCAGAGTTCGCAGTAATAGCGATGATATTGTTTGCCAATGTTTCAGGTTTGATTTTGAGGAACTCGGATGAAATATTGGCCACAATGCTCTGTAAAGTTTTATTTTCCAGAATGGTATAGAAAATGTGAGCAGTACGGATTTTGTCGGTGCCGAATTTGAGCGAACTATATGTCCAAGTTTGCTCAACAAGGGTTTGGATATGTTCTGAAAAATCGATGACGGCAGTCGAGCCGGCAGGAAGTTTTTCAACAGCTGTCAATACATCTTTGCGGACTCTAGCTTCGTCTAAATTAAAACTGTTGATCAGGCAGAAGATATCGGTCTTCTCGGTTTGCAACAGTGAATGAAGCCAGTGAACCAGCTCAACGTAGCTGTTTTCACGAAGACGGCAGAAGGTGTAGGCATTTTCCAGAGTTTTATACAAGGTGGTATTCAACTTGCCAAATAATACGCTGCGGCTGATGTTTGACATGATGTGTCCTTAATTGAGTTATTCCAAGTATGTCTAAAAATAGTTTGAAAGAAGCTTTTCCCAACAAAGGGGTCGTCTGAAAAAGCTGTTTAATGGTTGCTGACGATCAAGTCTTCGGCATCACGGGAAACATTTCCCAGCCAAGTTGTTAAGCCGAGTTGGGTTCGTCCGCCCAAGTCCATAAGCGGTACTTCTTTTTGCATTAAAACAGGCTGTATATCCCATTCATATTCATCTGCGGCAAACAGTCTTACCCACTCTCGTAAGCGGGCGGTGTTGATGCCGTCTTTAAAGAATGATCGGTAAGCGGGTAGGGTAAGTGGGCCAATGATGATGCGGAATTTACTTTGAACATCGTAAAGCTTGTCTCCCAGCAGCAAGCCATCTCCCAGCGTATAGTTACCCATGATGCCGATTTGCGTTTTTTCTTCCGCAACTTCAACCCAATATCCGACATTGGTTTGAATGGTAACGGGGACTTTGAAATAACGGTTAAGCAGTTGTTGAAGATTGGCTGCCGACCGACTCTGTTTCATCAGCAGACCGGCAAAATAACGTTTGGCGAATTCGTGGATTAAGCCTTTATTATGTATGGCTGGTGTATCAAGCCCGTTAAAGCTGGCGATATATTTCCCAAAACGGTCTTCAGCATTTTTGTCTAAAGAAGTAATGCTTTGAGCGTTGGCCCATGCCCGATAGAACAAGACTGCCAAACGGTGTTGCAACATATTGGCAAAACCGGTCCATGCTCGGTCGCCGTGTTGGTGTTGGCGCTCATAGGCATATTCGGTCAAATGCAAGGGCAGGGGACCTGATGGTCCGAACAAACCGAATCCGTTGATGGAAATTTCCACATAACGCGGCGATAGGGCAACCGATTGGATGTTTCGAGGAGCAAAAATAAGCGATGGCTCTTGGCGAATCCTTATTTTTTCCATTTTCGGGCTGACGGCTTTGCCCAATAATTTCCCGCCGGTAACAAATTTGACGGACTCAAGCTGGCGCAAGAGTGAAAAATAATCGTATTTATAGGGCTGGGAGGCGACTTTATTTAAAAAGCCCGTCAGTTTTTCATCCCATGTATCGTCCAATGCGTCGCCAAAATCTGTTTGAGCGTTAACCGGACTCATACGATTACCCTCTCTCCAACAGCAGTCGGCCAAGTAGCCATATGTCCTTGTTGGAGCGTGTCAATTTGAAGCTGTATGAATGAGTTAATCGACACCAAACGTTGGAAGTAATGGTTCAAAACCGAGCCGAACAGGAAGGGATGGATACCGCCCAATTGCGCTTCATCCAGCGTAACCGTGATTTTGATGCCTCGAACAGGCGCTGCAACTCCGTAATGACGGACCACCTTGTTTACAATGGAAGTCTCAATGCGTGTGATCGACTCAATCTGTTTTTTCAGCAAATCATTTTCAGAAGAAACAAACACCATTAAAAGCTCTTTTAAGGTCACGGGCGCATCTTCTTGGTCGATATTTAATAATGACAGATAGTTCAAACTTAATTGGTTTAAAAACGACCAAAGTGTCCGATCCTCACTCACAGCAGCTTGAGGACGTGTTAACTTAGAAATCAGCTTAATAGAGTTAACCGGCAGGAAACCTTCAATCAGGAAATCGGACTTTCCGTCACGCGGCATCATCAGCGGTAAATCCCTGCTGGTACACCAGGCATTTACGGAAAGATGCTGTATGCCGGAATTGAAAGCGTATTCCCGATTGTCGGCCAGAGACAAAAACACTTCGCTGCCCAAGTAGGAAGAACGGAAGCCATTTTTGACAGAATTTTCCGATGGGACTCTGTCTGCACGCCGTACTGAAAAATAAGCATGTTGAGTTTGGGCTTCGGGGAAGAGTCCCATATCCGGCGCTTTGTACATCGGCGAAAATGCAACGGTTTGGCGGTTGTTGGTGTTGAAGCCTTTTACTTGTTCGATGGCGTAGACTTCATAATTCAAAGGCTGCGTACGGTCGATGATGACGTGGTGTTCCTGGTCTTGGATATTTACAGGGAAGCGGGAGCTTTTTTTTCTGAAAAGGTTTACCACAGGCACCGCATTGACGGAAAAATCCTCTACACCGATCAATTCTGTCAATTCAGGTATTTTGTTGCTGAATAAAAATGAAAGGCTGAAATAGCGTTTGCGGTAGGTAATGATTTTTTTATTGACGCCCTTATCGTTTACGATTTCTTCCAAATGTTCGGGTACTTTGGGTAAATGTCCGTCATTCTCAGCCTGATGGACAGCCTGTTTGATATCTTTTTGAGCGATAAACAGGAATTTTTCCGGCAGACGAGCGTATTCCTGCATAATCCTGAATGCACTGACGGATTTGTCCAAATTAAACGATAAGGCTTCATCTTCCCGAAATCCCCGATGTTCCGGTTTGGAGGACAACGGGTAATACCATTGTTTGGGATTTTCATAACTATGGCAAACGACGCCTACGCATTCAGAGGCCAGCAAAAACAGCAGTGCAGATGACTTAGAAAGTTCCGTACCTAAAAACACAGATAATTCATCAGGCAACATTTCCGAACATGCGCCCGGTACGCTGAGCGAGAAGTCCAAACGCAAAGCAGATTGCACTTTTTTTCCGGAAGATGGTTTGAGCGCGGGAAGCGTACTTGGTAAATAGCCGAGCGAATCGGTATATTTGGCTTTTTCTATGCGTAAAGGTAGGATTTCAGTGGTTTTGGTTACGGAAAACGGGCAACTTACCTTGAATTCATCGATGGGTAATGAGCGCAATACTCTGCCACGTTCAAGCAGATTGATCACGTCGGCGTTGTATTGACCGGTAGGTTCCAAATTGACAATAGCTGCCGCCGGTTTCTGATTGATGAAGTCAGGGTAAACGACTTCTAAGATTCTTTGTACGAAACGGGGATATTCCGCATCCAGCTTGAGCTGAGTGCGTGCAGTGAGAAAGCTGATACCTTCCAATAGCCTTTCGACATAAGGGTCGGGGATGTCGGTTGTATCCAGTGCCAATCGGGAGGCGATTTTAGGATATTGCTGTGCAAATTCCCTGCCCATTTCCTTCAGGAAGGTCAGTTCTTTATTGTAGTAAGACAATAATTTGTTATTCAAGACCTATTTCCCCCATCTAATAAGTCAAACAACCCTGTCTCAACATCCATACTGGTTCGCAGCAGGAACTCTTTGGGATAAGGATTGAGTTTCAGGTAACCTTTGATTTCAATAATGAGTTTGTTGTGTAAAGCATCGTCATCATCGTCTACGGTATTCACGATAACTTGCAGGGTTTTGCTTTCGAGACGTGGTTCGAAGTCGATGATGGCCTGTTTGATATTTTGTTCTACGTCCTGCCATTCTATGTCGGAGAAATTTACTCCTGACAGAGGCGGAATGCCGTAATTTAGTGTGGACGAGCGCACATTGACAGGCAGATCTTTCTCCATGCTTTCCGCTTGCATATTGCATGTATTCAGTAAGTAAAGAATATCGCGCAGAACAGCCTGCCGATATTGATCAAGATTGATGACCTGATCTGGGCGTGCTTCTTTTTTTTTGCGCGGCTCTTCATCTGTCAGTCTGTCAAACAAAGAAGGCAGCAGTTGGTTTCTGAATTGCGACATGATTAGTTGCGCTGGTCTGAGGATAGATAGGGTTTAGCGTTGTTGTCCAAATTTAATATTTTTAATATCCAAAAGACCAAAATCATGGCTGTCGGTATACAGGGTTTTTTGACCCATGCCTGTAAAGAGCTGTTCGGCTACTTCTATCCAGTCTGTTTGCGAACAGTTCATCAACATGTCCGACCATTCGGTTTCTGCGTCCGGCAAAACGGCATAGCGGGCAGGACTGGTACATTGGATACATTCGCCGTCGGTAAATTTGATTTCAGACGACCTCCAGATGATGTCGAGCAACGAGCTGGGTGCTTTGAAAGCTATACTTTCAATAGAGTCCCAAGTTTGCCAATAGTAGTGGCCTTGATAGAAGAATTCATAAACAAAAGCAGTACGTACGTCGCCGTCCATAATCCAGTTGCTGTCGGTTTCGGCAACCGATTTATCTGCCAGAAGATAAGTGATGTGCGCCGACGTACCGTCGATACAGTCGGATAAGGCTTCGTAGTCGGCAGTGAGGGCAGAGCTTTTTTTCTCTGCAACATGAGCAACTAAAGAGAGTTGTTTTTGAAGAATATCGAGTTTGCTTGCGTGCTGTTCCAGAGTTTTGGGTTTTTGCTGTGTTTCCAAGACTGCTTGACGACGCATTTCGGCAGAAATATTTTCAATAAGGTAGAGCATCAGGGGCTTTTGTGTATCGGGAAACAGTTTTTGGTATTGTCCGATTTGCTTTAAAGCCTGTTCCCATTTGGCACTCAGACAGAGATATTGAATCAATGCCAAACGATGTTCCTGATTGTCAGGATTTGAACGTACAAGCTCAATCATGTCCGTTAATTTAGTTTTCAAATCCATCTCAGCAACTCCTTATTTATTTGTATAAAGTGTGTAATAGTCGAAACCCGATTAACTTTTCAGGAGGAAAGAGGTCGTCTGAAAAGCAAATTTATTGTAATAAAGCCTGACTTAAAACGCCTTTTAAGCCAGGCTTCTGCAGTTAAATGCGCATAGTGGTTATGCGGATTTGTTTTCTTTGATGTTGAAGGCCATTTGAACTTCAGCGCCTTTAGAACCTTTATCGGTTTGTTCCCAATATTGGTTTTTCACTTTCGCAGCTTGGAATGAGTAACGCATTTTCAGCGCATCGTTGTCTTGTACACCGATGAATTTCACGCCGGTTACCAAGACATCTTCCAAAGTAGTGCGAGAATATTCGATCTGTTCGCCACCGGCTTTGCATACGGAAATTTCTACTTTGCTCAAGTGTTGGCCGGTAGCACAGTTTTTCAGAATGGTCGGAGCGGCTTTGTCAATAGCGGCAACTACGGTCAAGTCATTGAAATTGACTTTACCGGCACCACCGCCACCACCGCTGGTCATCGAACCGGGTTGCTCGGCACCCCAGTCAAAACTTTCGATGTTGGTCCAGTCTTTGTGGTTGGAATCTTTTGATTCGCCGTTAACACCTTCAACTTTCATGAACATATCAATAGCCATGTTTTTACTCTCCTTGTTAAAAGGTTAAAAAAATAAGGGATTTAACAACAGGGCATGAGTATGCCCACCTAAATAAACCAAACCCGACTATTCCTGTTTAGCCGAAGGCAGTTTGGAAACTAAGCGTAATGAAACGGTAAGTCCTTCGAGTTGGTAGTGCGGACGCAGGAAGAATTTGGAAGTGTAATATCCGGGATTGTCTTCAACTTCTTCCACAACCACTTCAGCAGCGGCCAACGGTTTACGGGCTTTTGTTTCTTGAGTGGAGTTAATCGGGTCTCCATCTACATAATTCATAATCCATTCGTTTAACCAGCGTTCCATGTCTTCACGCTCGCGGAACGAACCGACTTTGTCGCGTACGATACATTTCAGATAGTGCGCGAAACGACAGCACGCAAACAGGTAAGGCAGACGCGCAGACAAACGGGCATTAGCGGTAGCATCAGGATCATAATATTCAGACGGTTTATGCAGCGATTGAGCACCAATAAACGCGGCCAAGTCGGTATTTTTACGGTGAATCAACGGCATGAATCCCAATGCTGCCAATTCGGCCTCGCGGCGGTCGCTGATGGCGATTTCGGTTGGACATTTCATATCCACGCCTCCGTCATCCGTCGGGAATGTGTGGCAGGGAAGGTTTTCAACGATACCGCCGGATTCCACGCCGCGGATTGAGGTACACCAACCATAATATTTGAATGAACGGTTAATATTTACCGCCATTGCATAAGCCGCATTGGCCCATGTGTATTTGTTGTGATCCGCGCCTTCAGTTTCTTCTTCGAAGTCAAACTCATCGACAGGATTTGTCGTGGCACCGTAAGGCAGACGGGACAAGAAACGTGGCAGGGCCAAACCGATATAACGCGAATCTTCGGAATCACGTAGGCTGCGCCATGGGGCGTATTCAGCATTTTGGAAGATTTTGCTTAGATCACGAGGATTGGCCAATTCTTGCCAAGACTCCATTTGCATTAATTTGGGCGATGCGCCGGCAATAAACGGACAGTGTGCGGCTGCAGCAATTTTTTCAAGACTATTGAGCATTTCTACATCGGGTGCAGAGTGGTCAAAATAGTAATCGCCAATCAAACAGCCAAAAGGTTCGCCACCAAATTGACCATATTCTTCTTCATAAATGCGTTTGAATAGAGGGCTTTGGTCCCAAGCGGTGCCTTTGAAGCGTTTTAAGTTGCGGGCAACTTCTTTTTTAGAAATGGGCAATACTTTGATCTTCAACAAAGTATCAGTTTCGGTATTGGTAACCAAATGATGCAAACCGCGCCATTCGCCTTCCAGCTTTTGGAAATCTTCATGATGCAGAATCAGATTAATCTGTTCGGAGAGTTTTCTGTCGAGTTCAGCAATAATTGCTTCGATAGTTTGATAAGTGTCGTCTGAAATAGTAATGGCATTTTGCAAGGCCTGTTGGGCAAGGGTTGCCACAGCATTATTTACAGCGCTTTTAGCTTCTTCAGTTTTGGGTTTGAATTCTTTTTGCAGCAGCTGTTCAAATTCATTCGCGGCGAATACGCTTTTCGCGCCGCTATCCCCTTGGATATCTAATTGCTTTTCAGTCATGATTCACGCTCACTTTATTGATTTCATCTGAAATTACTGCTCGTCTTTGGAAGTCGCTTTAGGCGCAGCTGCGAGGCTTTTCAGCAGCTCGCTGTCTCCCAAGACTTTTCCGATTAATTCTTCAGCACCACTCTTACCATCCATATATGAAAGCAGGTTGGCAAGCTCTGTGCGCGCTTGTAGGAGTTCATTTAAAGGACCTACTTTTTTGGCGATTGCTGCCGGAGAGAAATCATCCATGCTTTCCAATTCAAGCTCTACATTCAGATTGCCTTCACCAGTAAGCGTGTTTTTTACATTGAATGCTACACGGGGTTTGAGGGCTTTCATACGCTCATCGAAATTATCTACGTCAATTTCCAAAAATTTGCGTTCGGCCAATTCGGGCAGTGGCTCCACAGGTTTGCCTACCAAATCCGCCATCACGCCCATAACGAATGGAAGCTCAATTTTTTTCTCAGAACCGTAAAGTTCTACATCGTATTCAATCTGTACGCGAGGAGCCCGGTTGCGGGCAATAAATTTTTGTCCGGATGATTTGTTTCGTGACATATTCAATGACCTTTAAATGATAAAAGTTGTTTATTTAAACGAACTTTAATATTGCGGATAGACTACCTTATTCGTTGGAAGTTCCCGTTTCTTCGTCCGGCTTGCCAATCAAAACTTCCAGGTTGGCAATGCTTTCAGGACTAATATCTTTCATGATGTCGTAGAAGTTCATATTCATTTGTCGCTGTACCCTACGGATAAATAGTGGGGCAGGGTGGCTGGGTTCCAGCGTTTCAAAGTAGATGCAGATTTTTTCCAAAGCCAAATCGACATCAGCCCGATTTTTGATATTCAGACGACGCCAGGCATCCGCTTCTTGAAGGGTAGATTGCTCTTGAGCAACGGTCGAAACGGGCGTTTCAGCGGGTTGTTCTGTTTGTTCCACCTGTTGCAGCTGCGGGGTACTTCCATCGTTGTAATTGATGGCTTTGTGAATGAGGGTGAGCGGCTTTTGAATCACTTCAAAATTGAGTGAATGTTCGTCTTGCAGCTGTGTTGAGAAAGTGTTTTGAATATCTTTCAGATAATCCAATGCTTGGATTAAGGCAATCAATTCCGGTTTGCCGGTATCGGCACTTACCCTGATGTCGAGCATCAATCGCTCTTTACCACCCGGATAGCTTTGCGGATCATTGCCTTGCAAGACAGAAACTGCTTCTTTGACGGTAATAGGCTGTTGGGTCAGTCCGTTTACTAATAATTTGGCTGAAAATACTTCTTTGGCGATGCCATCAAGTGTCGTGAATGCACTTAATGCATTGATTCGATAAAACGGGTCGGGTTCGCCGTCCTCATCTTCGAGTTTGGGATATAGGGATTTCCAATATAAATCCACATTGGTTTTGATGGCTTCGCAGCCGGCGCAAAAGCCAACCAGTCCGTGTTTTGCGGTAAGAGCCTGTGTGTAATAGGCTAAAACATGAAGGTCTTTCGATTCAGCCAGCAATTGATTGCACAGCTTCTCTACTGTTGCCCAATCAGGCTCTTCAGCAGGGATGATGGTATCGCCATATTGTCTTTCCGGTTTCCCTTCGGCAGCGCTTTGAAGCTCTAAAAAGCGGCTGTCGTATTCAATATTTACCCCTTCAGGGGTGTCGGCAGAAATTGGTTCAGCCCATAGGGGAAATGTACTCATCTACTTATAATCCAAATATTTTATTAAACAGAGAGCACGTTGGCTCTCCGTCTCTTTCTATATGGTTACCACTTTCGCATTCCATCCAAAAGCTACCGATGTTATCTGTTTTGGATAAAAAAAAGAGGAAAGATTCAGATAGTGGATTGGTAGGTTTGTGAATTGTATCTAAGCAATCTTTTAAAACACATTTGCCATTAGTCAATGTTTGGTTAAAGAAATCTATATTTTTGTAAAAAAAATTAATAGATTTTAACTGTTCGGAAGGGGTGTAAGGCTTTTGAAATAATACAAAGGGATATTGTCGACCCGATTGATCTGAGCTAAGGGCGGTTATACCAATATAGGTAATATTATCAGGAAGTTTAATACAAAACAGCCAAATACGAGATGCGAAAAGCGCCTTTCGGGTAAATGGAATTAGCTTATCTTGGTGGGTGCAACGACCAAACCATCCATCCCAAAAATTTTTATCGTTAGCTTGGAGATTTTCAGAAACAATAAAATCACGAGATTGATTTAGCTTTCCGAAAAAGTAGGTTTCTATTTGCTGCATAAATAACAATCACGTAATGTAAAATTAGCAAAATATAAAGTTACTTAAGGTATTGATTATGCCTTTGCCTCAAACATATCCAGTATGGCTTCTATATATACTTTACCATAATTTTGGTTTATGTATTAATATATTTTTTTATCTATTAAAAGAATAAGTAAGAAAAATTTTTATGACTTAAGTATATTTACGGAACATTTATTGTTATTTTTGTGTCTCAAGATACAATGTATTTACAGTTTGTTATTTGTTATAATTTTGTCGTAATGCTATTTCGAAACAGTCAGAACTATTTTGACTTAGCGTCTTAAGTCTATAAATATCTTAAGTTTTTCATTTCAAAAGCAATAGAATCTCGACGGAGGGAGTAAGCGCATGGCCTCTTTCGGTAACACTTTCGGTGTTCTCATTCCTAAACCAGCCGCACCAGCCATGGTGTCTCAAGGCTCTGCCAATCCACCCGAGCCGCTGACCAATGCCGCAGGGCCGGTGGATGTGATAGAAATGGTTGCCGATGTTGCTTCCACTGCCCTTTCCATAGTTGCGCCTGATTCTGCTGCAGCTGATGCAGCTGATGCCATATCCGAACTGGTTTCCCTTGCGTCCATGATACCCGGTCAGCCAGGACCCAAGCCCCCTTCCCGTAAAATGGTCAGTGGTTTTAGCGGTGGCATGGGTATGGGGTTTGATGGTGGGATAGTTACCTCGGGTCATGGTCACTGTATTCCTTGTAAGGTAGCTGCTGCTATCGGTAACCCTGTAAATGCCGTACTTGGTATCAAAGTCCTATTTGATGATACCGAGACCGACTTTGCCTTCGATTCCCCGCTTCCCCTTGTTTGGCAGCGCAGCTACTATTCCGACCAAATAGGAAATGGCTGGCTGGGACAAGGTTGGTCGCTGCCGTTTTCCATGCGTCTTGTCCGTACTATCGACGGATTCCTTTATATTGATGAACAGGGCAGGGAAATTCCGTTGCCGGATATCAGCGCCGAAGCGGACGAGCCTTATTCCGCAGCCGACGAAGATGAAGACGATTTATATGAAGAAGAGGCTGCCCCAAAACCTGCTTCCGCCGAAGAAGATCCCTACGGATTGGATGATGCCTATTTCGATCCTTACGAACAAATCTTCTTTTCTCAGATTTCAGACGACCTCTACCAAATTGCCTCCCCCGACGGCGGCGCACGGCTGCTGTTTGCCGAAGTTGATTCCGGCTGCGGCATTTACCAACTGGTCGCCCAGCTCGACCGCAACGGTCGCCATATCCGCCTCTGCTACGACGACAACGGGCTGCCGCACAGCATTTACGACGGCAGCGGCCGACACTTCCAACCCGTATTCTCCTCCATCCGTCTGAATGACAACGATCCTGACTTCGACCCTGCCGGGGAACGGGACGTCTTCGTTTCCGAAGACGAGCGTTTCTACGTCAACCGCCTTACTTCCGTCACCTTCAACGGCAAGGAACTGGTGCGCTACGACTACGACGGCTACGGCGATTTGACCGCCGTTTACGGACGCGACGGCAAAAAACTGCGCGGTTTCGCCTACCGCAACCACATCATGGTCGAACACAGTCAGCCCGACGGACTGGTGTCCCGCTACGAATACGACCGTTACGACACCGACGGCAAAGTGCTCAGAAGCAGCAACAACCTCGGTGAAGAATGGACGTTCGACTACCGCAAAGACCATACCGTCGTTACCGACGCATTGGGACGGACGGAAGTGTACGGTTTCGACGAAAACCGCGAACTTATCTACCGCATCGACGCCGACGGACAGCGCAGCGACAGCGAACGCGACAGCTACGGCCGCATTACCGTAGAACGCGACCCCCTCGGACGCGAAACCCGCTATCTCTACGATACCGAAGGCAACGTCATCGCCATCACCGCGCCGGACGGCAGCAGCACCCAAATCGACTACCACGAAACCCTCAATCTGCCGGTTGCCGTTAACGATCCCGCAGGCAGGATTACCGCCTACGATTACGACGGACGCGGCAACCTCATCAGCATCACCGACCCCGCCGGTTACACCACCCGCTACGGCTACAACGCCCGATGGCTGCCCGAAACCATTACCGACGCCTTAG
>NZ_KV794983.1:0-270 GCF_001808875.1 Neisseria sp. HMSC064E01 | reverse complement strand
ACCAATGAAAACGGTGCGCGCTACCGCTTTGCCTACGACGTCCTCGACCGCCTGATTGCCGAAAGCGGCTTCGACCATAAGCTCACCGGCTACCGCTACAACGCCGGCAACGAGCTGGTCGAGCAGCGCGAATTCGGCGATGACGCCTCCCTCGCCGCCAAACTGATGGCGCAGCTGGGCGGACAGCCCGTCCCCAAAAAAGACGCCGCCCCGCTTTCAGACGACCTCGACAACCAAACCCCGCTGCGGATTACCGAGTTCAAACGCGAT
>NZ_KV794982.1:978-3399 GCF_001808875.1 Neisseria sp. HMSC064E01 | reverse complement strand
GGTCGGCAGACCGTCTTGGCCGTATTCGTAGGTGCTTTTGGCTCAGATTGTTAAAGAATAAATGGTTCAGACGACCTCGAAAAAGGATTGAGGTCGTCTGAAAGGCAGAAGCTGCGTGCGTACCAGATACAAGCTGCCTACGCAGGCTACGGCTTGCTATCTAAGTTCATTGAGTATTAATCATAGTCATAAAGGATAGCGGAACAATCATCTAAATTAATTACATTCTTTGTACTTAATATTAAATTATTGTTTCTAATAACCCCATATTGATATCCTTTTTTCTCAAAATGGTTTTTAATCTTTTGAAGAATTAATTCTTTATTTGAGTTACTTTTGAAAGATATTCCACAAAATTTTTCTCTATTAGGTAAAGTGATTTCACAGTTGGATGAAATCAAACAAAAATCTTCCGATTCCAATTCAGGAATACTAAAAATTTCATCAAATGAATCTTCAAAACTTTGTATATCATAATTAATATATAAAAACACTCTATCAGGATTTTGGTTGGGATGATTACCAACTATATCAACAGTGTTTTCTATTTGCTTTATTACATTAATTTTATGGCTCACTTTTTTCATTTAACACTTCCTATGCTTTCGTAATTATAAAAATAATATTTGTTAGTTTTTTTTTGGCAAAAAATTTGTGAGTGTCGAAGCAGATTTGGTTCAGGTGACTGCTGCCGTAATACAGGCAGTTGATCTGTCTGTTTTCGGACAAGCCATTTTGGGCATTCTCCTTTTTAGATGGCACTTTCCATTGGTACTGGGCTATGAGTTGGCCATTTTCGTTGTAGTCGGGGCAGTTAAGGGCGGCGTACAGGCAAGGTCGTCTGAAAATTGATTTCAGACGACCTTGATGTTTGGTTGGGCCGAAATTCTAGCTATATAGCTTACTATTTAATACGACAGTTTGTTTCTTCGGCTGAGTAACATATAAAGTTATACCATTTATGACCTAATTCTGAATCACTTTCAAAATATTCTGGATGATAAATGTTGTATGGTATTGAGGGCGAAGGCTGACAG
This sequence comes from Neisseria sp. HMSC064E01, assembly GCF_001808875.1. NCBI lineage: Bacteria > Pseudomonadati > Pseudomonadota > Betaproteobacteria > Neisseriales > Neisseriaceae > Neisseria > Neisseria sp. HMSC064E01. The sequence goes on along the minus strand of NZ_KV794982.1, from coordinate 2,362 downwards.
AAAAGTGAAGTATATTGAAGCAATTCTTCCCTATCTTTTGCTAAGGGTTCCTGTTCTATGAGTTCCTTCAGCTTTAGATAAAATTCATTAGTTATTTTTACAAGACAATTCTGTGGTGAAGGTTTGACTTTGTCTAAATAGCAAAAATCTCGGAATGAACATGAGATTACTTCTGCTTGTGAAAAGTCTATAGTATCCATTCGGTTATCAACTTCCTCTGGGGGTACTATCCCACCATTATTCGGTGTTTTATCAACGCCATAGAAAATGCAATCGTACAGTTTGCCTTTAAAAGCACAGTCTTTCAATGGAGATATTCCAAACATAGCTTTATGTATTTCTCCTTGGAATCTGCAGTTTTCAATAAGCGTACAGTAAATAAAATTTAATCGTATATTTTTTTTTATATTAGAAAAATCGCATCCTTGTAATTTAGCACCAACAAAATCAACACCTTTATAAACACAGTTTGCAAAACTGCATGAAATAAAATGCGCCCCCTTTCCAAACATTTCATCACAAAAATACTCGTTTTTGAATGTACTCCCATCAAACTTTACATTTTCAATAGTTACTTGACTATCTTCCTGTTCTGATATTTGGAAACTATTCCATAATGAACCAGAGAAATCGGAGTCTTTTAACGAAACTGATAGAAAAACAGATTCATCCTTATCACCAATTAATTTGATGCCACGAAAATCCTGCAATCCTGTTTCTGTTATACCAAATGGAGATATGCTTAAATTATAGGTAGAGGAAAGAACTTCCTTCAATGTGGGATAAACGTCCCAACGGTTTTTGAGTTTTCTAGAAATGGTCATCCACATTTTCCTTATTAAAAATTTCGAGGTGGGCGAGTGTATTTTATAAGCTTTCCGGCGCCAAAAATATTTTGGTAATCTTTCATATGCTTCGCCCAAGCTTTTTTAGTTGTTAAGTCAAACCACTTACATGCACTATTAGGACCAGTAAAATCAGGAATTTTTTTGCCTCCTCCTGGAGTTACTTTTAAACCTAATTCTTTGAGTATTTTATCATTTCTTACTACGTTTTTAACTTGTGTATCCAATTGAGTTCCATAATGCATAAAATAGGCAAAGTGTGATTTTTTGACATTCTTTACCTGTCGTGGAGTTAATCCTCGGAAAGGTCTCTTTGATAATTTTGCATTTTGTTCGTTTGCAATTTTCTGTAAACGTTTTCGTATTTTTTTACAAATAGCTTTCTCTTTGCATGTTGCTAATCCAAGGACATCTAACCACATACTGGAGTTAGGGGCAAAGAAATAAAAATTATCTCCACCATCCAACCCAATCGGATCCTGGTTCACAAACCGACCCGCATCTGGCTCGTAATACCTAAAGAAGTTGTAATGCAGTCC
>NZ_KV794982.1:0-878 GCF_001808875.1 Neisseria sp. HMSC064E01 | reverse complement strand
TTGCCGAACCACAGCAAATTGCCGTCCTTATCAGTCATCTCACGCGGGATACCGATTTGGTCGCAGTGGAAGTAGCGGGTCTGTTGTCGGTTTTCACCGTCTTCGTTGGTCCAGTCTCGGACTTGCGCCAGCGGTTCGTAGGACTCTTGGTCGGTATAGATATAGGTATACCTGCCGTCCGGGTGGATTTCCTGCAGTAAATGGCTGCCGTCCCAAACGAAACGGGTTTGGTTTTCGAGGGCGTTCCCGCTTAAATCATGCGGGAATGACGTTTCTGAAACTTCTTCGTTTTTCAGACGACCTTTGCCTATCCTTCTGCCCAGGGCGTCGTAGGTGTAGGCCCAAGTCTCTTTCGTGCCGTCTTTTTTGAAGATTTCGGCTTTAACCAGTTGGTCGTGCAGGTCGTAGAAATAGTTCTGCATTTCGCCGTCGGCGAGTTCGCGGTGGATCAGGTTGCCGAGTTCGTCGTAGTAATAGGTCGTGCCGTTGTAGGTTTTCAGGCGGTTGTCGGGGACGGCATTGAGGTCGTCTGAAAGGATATTGTGCGCGGGGTCGAAGGCGAACAGTTCGCTGCCCGCTTGGGTAATCCGGCCCAGTTTGTCGTACTCGAACTGGGTCGTACCCGTCCGCTGGTCGGTGCTGTGGGTCAGGTTGCCGGTGCGGTCGTAGCCGTAGCTGCGTTTGACGGCGGTTTGGCCATAGCCCGCCGCTACTTTGGTTTTGCCTTTGCCGGTTTCCGTCAGGTCGTTGAGGGTGGCGATTTGCCTTTTCAGACGGCCTAAGGGATCGAGTTCGTAGCGGCTGGCGAGCTTACCCTGTGTGCGGAAGATTTCGCGGTGCAGCTGATCGCGTTCGATGTCGGTGATGACTTCGTCGTC
>NZ_KV794981.1:0-449 GCF_001808875.1 Neisseria sp. HMSC064E01 | reverse complement strand
AAACTCAGGATGGAAGACCAAAAAGGTCAGGAGCACATCAAACTCGCCACCGACTACCAAAAATCCCAACTCAACCTCGGCCACATCGTCGACTCAAGTCGGGAAAAACGTGGAGAAAACGGCGAAGGCTTCGAACTCAGAACCGACGGTTGGGGCGCCGTACGGGCGGGTAAAGGCATACTCGTCAGCGCACAAAACCAAGACGCCAACGGCAAAGTGCTGGATATGGACGATGCCATCGCACAAATTGAACAAGCACTCTCCCTCGCCAAAAGCCTGAACAAAGCCGCCCAAACCGCCAACAACCACAACACTGATGAAGAAACCCAAAGGGGTCGTCTGAAAGACGCACTCAAAGACCTGAAAGAGGCCGGTTTAATCCAAACCGCCCCCGCCGGCATCGCCACCGCAACCCAACAAAGCCAACTGCACACTGCCAATGAAAACAT
>NZ_KV794980.1:2672-3297 GCF_001808875.1 Neisseria sp. HMSC064E01 | reverse complement strand
CCCCGCTGCGGATTACCGAGTTCAAACGCGATATATTGGGACGATTAATCCACACCCTCGCCCGCGACGGTGGCGACAGAGTTCAGGAGGCCGCTTACCAATACGACTTGGACGGCAACCTCGTCCGCGCCGCCAACCGCCACAGCATCACCTGCTTCGACTACGACGAAAACGGCCAACTCATCGCCCAGCACCAATGGAAGGTGCCGAGCAAGGAAGAGAACGCCCGAAACGGTCTGCCCGAAACCGACTGGCGCGATGCGCAGTACGACATGCTGTACCTGCCCGTTACCGAAACCGTCCGCTACCACTACGACTTCAACGGCAACCGCACCGCTACCGTCCTGCCCGACGGCAGACAGATCAACTACCTGTATTACGGCAGCGGCCACCTGCACCAAATCAGCCTAGACGACGAAGTCATCACCGACATCGAACGCGACAAGCTGCACCGCGAAATCTACCGCACACAGGGTAAACTCGCCAGCCGTTACGAACTTGACCCCTTAGGTCGTCTGAAAAGGCAAATCGCCACCCTCAATGATTTGACGGAAGGCGGAAAAGGCAAAACTAAAGTAGCGGCGGGTTATGGTCAAACCGCCGTCAAACGCAGCTACGGCTACGA
>NZ_KV794980.1:2214-2572 GCF_001808875.1 Neisseria sp. HMSC064E01 | reverse complement strand
ACATCGAACGCGACAAACTGCACCGCGAAATCTACCGCACACAGGGTAAGCTCGTCAGCCGCTACGAACTCGATCCTTTAGGCCGTCTGAAACGGCAAATCGCCACCCTCAATGATTTGACGGAAGGCGGCAAAGGCAAAACCAAAGCAGCGGCGGGTTATGGCCAAACCGCCGTCAAACGCAGCTACGGCTACGACCGCACCGGCAACCTGACCCACAGCACCGACCAGCGGACGGGAACGACGCATTTCGAGTACGACAAACTCGGTCGAATCACCAAAGCCGGCAGCGAACTATTCGCCTTCGACCCCGCGCACAATATCCTCGACATCCCGACGGAAAAGGTCAAACCATACCC
>NZ_KV794980.1:1657-2114 GCF_001808875.1 Neisseria sp. HMSC064E01 | reverse complement strand
CCGTGGGAGAGGGTCGGGGAGAGGGCAAAACGGCCGTGCCGCTTTCAGACAACCGCTCCGCCATCACCGACAACCGCCTGAAAACCTACAACGGCACGACCTATTACTACGACGAACTCGGCAACCTGATCCACCGCGAACTCGCCGACGGCGAAATGCAGAACTATTTCTACGACCTGCACGACCAACTGGTTAAAGCCGAAATCTTCAAAAAAGACGGCACGAAAGAAACTTGGGCGTACAGCTACGACGCCTTGGGCAGAAGGATAGGCAAAGGTCGTCTGAAAGACAGTCAGGAAGTTTCAGATGACCTCGAAAACCAAACCCGCTTCGTTTGGGACGGCAGCCATTTACTGCAAGAAATCCACCCGGACGGCAGGTATACCTATATCTATACCGACCCGGATTCCTACGAGCCTTTAGCACAAGTCCGCGATTGGACAACCGAAGACGGCGA
>NZ_KV794980.1:0-1557 GCF_001808875.1 Neisseria sp. HMSC064E01 | reverse complement strand
AAAGGTCGTCTGAAAAACGAAGAAGTTTCAGACGACCTCGAAAACCAAACTCGCTTCGTTTGGGACGGCAGCCACCTCTTGCAGGAAATCCAGCCGGATGGCAGATATACCTATATCTACACCGACCAAGATTCCTACGAACCCTTGGCGCAAGTCCGCGATTGGACAACCGAAGACGGCGAAAGCCGACAACAAATCCACTACTTCCACTGCGACCAAATTGGCATCCCGCGTGAGATGACCGATAAGGACGGCAACCTCTTATGGTTCGGCAACTACACCGGCTGGGGTCGTCTGAAAGAAGAAACCAAGGTAACGGATAGCGCTTACCAGCCCTTCCGCCTGCAAAACCAGTATGCCGACCGTGAAACGGGGCTGCATTACAACTTCTTCAGGTATTATGAGCCTGATGCGGGTAGGTTTGTGAATCAGGATCCGATTGGGTTAGAAGGTGGAGATAATATTTATTTATTCTCCCCTAACATACAAAGCTGGATAGATCCATTAGGACTATTATCATGGAATACTGCTAGAAAACAATTTTGGAAAGCAGAAGCAAAAAAAGAAAGGGACCGTATAGCTAAAGAAAAAGCTAAAAATCCTGGTTCAAGTCCAAAATGTAAATATTCTGAACGTAATTTAAAAAGGATGGAGAAAGGTAAAGCACCACGAATAAAAGTTAGAATTCGAACAAGAAGAGGAATTGAAGAACGCAATGTGTCATTAGAACTACATCACACTTACTTACCACAAAGATTAGGTTCAAATAAAGCTCATGAAGCTTGGAACTTATCTATTGCAACACCATGGGCTCATGCCGCAATGGACCCATTCCGACACACAGGTAGTGTATTATTAAAAATTTTGAAAGGAACCAGCACATGGTAACAGGATTAGAAATCAAAAATTTAATTCAATCTCATGAATACAAAAGGTTATTAGATAAGGCTGAACATGAATATGGAATTAAAATTTATGACAATGACGAAAGTATTTCACAAGAATGTAATTCTGTTGCTAATGAAATTAATAAATCAGGATTAACACCTGAGTTAATATTAGATTTTATTATTGAAAACGATAAATTAGTTTTTAATTTCTCAAAATTAAAAATATCAAAATTGTCAGAAGATTACTGTGACTTTGAGGAAGATGAAGAAGATAGTGATGATATTATATTAATTGGTCAGGCTAAAACTTTCCTCATTGTAAACTCTATAGAAATTTTACTATTGAGAAAATCAGAAAAAGATTTAATAAATTTTTTGAAAGCAATTAAGATTCCTTCTTATAAAAAATATGCAAAAGAGTTATTTGAATTTTACCAAGAGAGCCTAAAGATATATTAAAACTTTTACTACTCTATCTGTATTTTGATATCTTTTTATATCTCCTGACAAGCATAGACTGTGTTAAACCCCAACAGTGTAGTAAGGTCGTCTGAAAATTTTCAGACGACCTCCCTTTTATATGCCCCTAAAAAAGCGAACAAATTTGGTTCAGTAAAAATCCGGACGGTCATTACGTCATTGCGTCGCTGGACGGTTCGATAGCGTT
>NZ_KV794979.1:0-383 GCF_001808875.1 Neisseria sp. HMSC064E01 | reverse complement strand
TCGCGGTGCAGTTTGTCGCGTTCGATGTCGGTAATGACTTCGCCGTCGAGGCTGATTTGGTGCAGGTGTCCGCTGCCGTAGTAAAGGTAATCGATCTGGCGACCGTCGGGCAGGATGGTGCGGATGCGGTTGCCCAACGGGTCGTATCGGTAGCCTACGGTGGCGCTTTGGCCGTTGTGGACGGTGGTTTCGCCGATGAGGCGGTCGAGTTCGTCGTAGGCGAGTTCGACGCTGCTGTGTTGGTTGCGGGCTTTGTTCAGGTTGCCGGTAACGGGGTCGTATTCGAAACGGGTGCGGCTGATGCCTTCGTCTTTGCTTTGTCCGTTGCGGCCGGAGACTTTGCGGCTTTGTTTTTCGATCAGTTGGCCGAGGATGTTGCGTTT
>NZ_KV794978.1:0-259 GCF_001808875.1 Neisseria sp. HMSC064E01 | reverse complement strand
AGATGTTGGGATGTCGAGGATGTTGTGGGCGGGGTCGAAGGCGAAGGTTTCGCTGCGGCCGGTTTGGTTGTTGCGGGCTTCTTGAATGCGTTCGATTTTGTCGTAAACGTAATGGAGGACGCCGCTTCTTTGGTCGGCGCTTTGGATCAGGTTGCCGGCTTTGTCGTAGGCGTAGCGGCGGTTGACGGCGCCGCCGGCCAGTGGGGTTTGTTTGCCGCGGGAGGTTTGTGTGCCGCTCCAGACGGTACGCTGGCTTTTC
>NZ_KV794977.1:90848-101971 GCF_001808875.1 Neisseria sp. HMSC064E01 | reverse complement strand
GCAGTCCGAAGCTGGTTAGGGTGAAGGCGCCGTTGGAGGTGACTGGGCCGCATAGCTTGAGCCATATGTTTAATGATATGCCTAAATCAAAATTTGATCAGGAAGTAATCGTTACCACTTTAAATGGAAGCCCGATTGCAAACCGCCGATTTGTTCTAACACGTGCTGACGGTACCAAAATACGGGGGACTACGGATGCAAATGGTAGTACCGGCATTCAGCGCAATGATTCTACTATGGAAAAATTTACCTTGACTCTTTTGCCTAAGGACAAGAAGAAATGATTGACCCAAACATTAAATTAAATCCGACATTGGATAAAAACGGCAATCCGACCGCGCAAGCGAGGATGACATCTACGGAAGATCAGCAAAAATGCCAGATGGAGATTGCTCACTATATGCCGATCATGCTTCTCCCCGGTATTATGGGATCCAATCTGCTATATCGAAATGGTTGGGTAAAGCCCAGTCAAAAATCTGAATCAGGAGAGCCGGCTAAAGATGTTGAAAACGGAGAGGAGAATCAGGACAAGGATTGGGAGGAACTCAAGAAGGAGACAGTAGAAAAGTCATGGATGCCGCCAAACGGTCTATTAAAATCAATAGGCGCAGTGTTTAAAGATGGCCTGTTTCGCAGGGTAAAAGCACGTCATCGCGAAATTCATCAAGAATTGACTGCTGTCGATTGGCGAGGGCCGATAATACATCTTCCTAAAAATCCTATAAGAACTAATACTGAACGTTTGAAAAATAAGATTTTAAAGGCCGGTGAGCATCGTCACAAACTTAAGATGGCGCAACTGCAGAAAAGCTCTTCTTCTGATTCTTCGGAAATTCGTGATGAGCAAAAGCAATATGAGGAATGGAAAGAAAGATGGGAAAATGGAAAACCCCGTCCTAAAGAGTTAATCAAAGAACAATTGCGTTTTCGAGGCTGGGGAACGGTTAATGCCGATGCTTATCAAGATTTTGCGGTTTTTTTAGAAAATAATCTGAATAATTTGGCTCAAGATATTCGAGACGCTGCTAAAACCAGTAATGGAAATCAAAGTGGAACAAATGGCTTGAGTGATAGTGATTATGCGAATTTTGTTACAAAGAAAATAAATACGCAGCCTTGGAAAGCCGTATTGGCAAGGATAGATCGATATATCATCAATCGCGACAAAGAGCAGCCAAAATTGAAAAAGCCTTTGTCTGAACAAGAGTCTAGCGCTGAAGCTCAGAAAATGTTGGCGGAATGGCTGAAAAAAGTGGTGAATTATCAGTTTCCTGTCTATATATGCGGCTACAACTGGTTGCGTGATAATGCCGAATCGGGGACTGGGTATCATCCTAATTCTCTAGAATTTTTGGAGTCAGAAAAAGAGGATGGTACTAATTTCCCCTTTGGTCGCAGTGATTTGAATAGCCGTATCCAGCGTGCATTGGAAGAATGCAATAGTGAACAATTTTTGATTCTTACCCATTCTATGGGTGGGTTGGTAACGCGTGCGTATGCAAAGCAAGCAACCAGTGATGAGCCGGCTGATATTAAAAACGCTGATAAAATCTGCGGTATTTTTCATAATGTCATGCCCGCTACGGGCTCGCCTGCTTTTTATAAACGGTTAAGGGCAGGATTTAGTAATGAACCGCCACCGCGTCGTTTTTATGAATACTTCATGCCGACTCTATGGGTGAGTGCATTGAAAGAGGCGGGATTGGCTGTGGTATTGGGTTTTACTTCGCGTGCAACTTCACCCATTTTGCTCAATTCGCCTGGTGCCATGCAACTGACCCCTTGGCCAAACTATACTCCACGCCGCTTTAGTGGAGATAATGTAAGTGATCCCAATGCTTGGCTTCATGTGGCAGATGATGAGGGGAAAAATATACGCTTCAGTTTCAATACTGAGGAACTCTATCAAAATCATGATAAATGGTTTGGTTTATGGCCGACTAAGCCGAAAAATCTTAATGACGGACAACAAGAAGAGCAGATAGACCGCATCAATTTTAATCCGAATGGCGCAAAGACTATTTTTCAAAAGGGTAGAACGGATACTCAGATCTTTGAGAACAATCTGACTAAAGTAATAGAATTTCAAAATTTACATGCTACTTACTATTTGACTGATGACAATAAAACCCGAATCAGTTTTTGTGACAGTAAAGACCATCTCACCTGGGATACCATTAAATGGGTAAGTGACAGGAATTTCCCCAAAGACTTGACTAAGCAAGATTTGATTGAGGCGGTATTGACTAAGCCTAAAGATTCCGGACCTAGGGGAACGGTAAAAATAAAATTGAGGGATGAAGATTACTTTCTTCATCTTACTGAAAAAAAGAGGACAGACAGAGGAGATGGTACCGTCCCTACTGCTTCGGGAGAGGCGCCGATTACCCAAGGCTTTTTTGATAAAAAAGATGTATTGGTAACCGGAGATAAAAATTTGGGTGGTTACGAGCATGGTTCTTCATATAATTTTGATGAAACCCGTCATGATGCCTTGTTTGCTGTTTTAGAATCTGTCGCTTTACGAGGACAGGAAGATTAATCCCTGAAAGGAGTTTATGATGAAACCGACCGCTACTGTATTGCTGACAGTTTCCCTGCTTACTGCATGCGCCCCTGCCATTTCACCACTTACAGAAAGGAATCCCTCCATGACTACTGCTTCTTCATCTATCGATACCGCCTACTGGACTGAACAGCCCTATTGCAGCGGCCGTTATCAATTACGCCTGCCCTCAAAACGCCGTCACGGCAGTACACACATTGATTACAACGGTTGGAGTGTGATGGTTATGTTTAATGATTGGGATAGAAATGTTAGGAATATCAATGAGTTTAAGAAGAGTGGTAGAGCTGGAACAAATGTTGTTGTCGATACCCGTAATCTGATTCCAGGGCAGGCGATGATGCAGGTAACGCGAGGGGGATTTCATTGGGAAAACATTATCGGGAAGGACGGTATGCCATACGAAGCCAATTTATATTTTAAACTAGATAATAACGATGCCTATATCGTACGCAGTTTTTTCTATATCCCTGCAGAGAATAAAAAAGCTCCTGCCAACTGGAAAGTCAAAGAGAAAGAATTGATAGATGGCATGGAGAAAAAATTCCGCCAAGATTTTCTGAATAACTTACGTGTGCGTCAAGAATTTGAAGTGCCGAATCGGCATGGTATCTGCCTGATAGGCGGTTTTATTGCGGATGACGGTAAAAAACCGTTTACAGCGCATACAACTGTCGGATTTGCCAAGCAACATGATATGAATCTGGAAATCATGCATGGTGACGAGCTAGAGAAAGGCGAACCCACGCTGCTGCAACGGGATATTGCTCCAGAAAAAAGTGCATTGGCAAAAATCTTTAAAATCACAGGCTACCGCACCATTCGCCAAGGCCAGCGTACCATTAACGGCATGTCGGGTACGGAAAAACTGATCAAGTGGGATGGTAACAAATATATGTTGATTTGGGAGCGAGACGGCGGCAATCCGCGCATCATGATGCAGTTTGGTACCGAGAAGAAAGACGGAACGAAGCGCAGCGAAGCTGAAGTCCTTGCTATTTGGGATACCGTTCTGCCAACTTTAAAACCAATCAAATAATGTAAGCGGCGAACTGAAGGTCGTCTGAAATATGGTTTTCAATATTTGAAACCGTGTTTTCAGACGACCTTGCGTTACAAACGGTCATACTGTAATTGGCTTTTATAGGGAATGACCGTAAACGATCATGACGTTGTACCGCTCTAAATTTTATTCACCCACTACAATAAAATCATAATGAAGCACACACCTGTACCTTATGAACGTCAGGAAATCATCCGGCGTGAACGCGAGTTGGCTAAATATGCCAACACTATGGATAGTTTGTTTTGTATTCCTTTTACCAAGCAGGGAGTCGGCGTTGATGCCATATTGTCGCTGATTCCTTTTGTAGGGGATATTGCCGGACTTTTGTTGACGATGAAGGCTTTTCGCATGGGGCGGGAGTTGGGCGTGCCGGATCATAAAATGCGTCCTGCCGTATATCTTGCTTTTGCGGATATGGTGCTTGGCATGATTCCTGTTGTCGGTACGCTTATCGATATTTTCTTGCAACCGAGCCGCCGTACTTTGAAAGTTATCAATGAGCATGTGCGCAGTGAGTATGGCATCGACTACGACATACATTTGGAGCGCCCGTTTATGCACGCAGCTTTGGAGAAGAAGCAACAAAAATCAGACTTTTGGCGCAAACCTGTTGCTGCTTGGCTTTATCTGCATCTGCCTGATTTTTTCGGTTTGATTGTGCTGGTGTTGATGGGTTGGATAGCGGTTGTCGTAAGTAAATGGGCGTGGAGCGGTATGACTTATCTTTTTTACGCTGTTGCCGGTTGGTTTTGAATGTCTGTGATTTGAGCGGATATGCAATTTATTGTGAATGGCTTTAAACCTGTCTGGTGTTGTTGGGACTGAACTTAAATGCGTTTTGATAAATTGGAAAAGGTCGTCTGAAAAATCGATATTCGATTTTTCAGACGACCTTTTTGCAAGGTGAGAACAGTTGTAGAAAATGGGATGGGAGGCGTGAGAAATTTAGTTTAACCAAAAACGGAAGACTAAATAGAACACTAAAGCCAATACGCCCGCCCATACGATAACCATAAATCCGGCGACAGCCCGACCGAGCCGGTAAACGGGGTTTTTGCGTTCGTCTTCCAAAAGCGGATTGGGGGTGTTGCGTTGTTCTTCAGACATGGTTATCTCGGTTGTGAATGGTTGGCAAAAGCGTAAGGGTACGCCGATGGACATGAAGATTCAAGCGGGGCGTTTCAATTTTCTCCGTACTCAAAAACATCGTCTTCGTCCCAACTGCTTTTGAGCGCGGCGTGGATGGTGTCCATATCGAATCCGCGATAGGCGAGGAAACGCGCTTGTTTTTGTTTGTCTTTCAAATCGGCGGCGGGCTGTTTGAATTTTTTGCGTAACACGGCGACTGCGGTTTGCAGTTCGTGCGCTTTGTCAGGCATGAATTCGCGGCTGAGGGTTTCGTCTATGCCTTGCTGCGTCAATGCCTGTTTCAGACGTAGGGAACCGTGTTGGCGGCTTTTGCTGTGGATGTAGGCTTCGGCGTAGCGTTGATCGGATTGCCAGTTGCGTTCGGCAAATTCGTTTAACACGTTTTCCAATTCTTCTTCGCTTTCGGCATACGGGGCGAGCTTGCGTTTGAGCCCGATACGGCTGATTTCCTGTCGGGAAAGAATGTCCATCGCGCGGGCGCGCAGGGATTTTTGGGGTTTCATGCAGAGGTCGTCTGAAAAGGTTGATTCGTAGGTCAGATTCTTGAATCTGACTTGCAGGTTGCAAGATAGTGGGAGATAAAAAACTTTCATTCCGTCATTCCCGCGCAGGCGGGAATCCAGTGATTTGAAATCAACACAACTTTTAAACAATTCTGAAAAATTAAAGTCTGGATTCCCGCCTGCGCGAAATGACGAATCTTTTTATTTCCACTGCTCTATTTTCAGACGACCTTTTGAAGCAGAAATAAAGGTCGTCTGAAAACAAGGATACTGATTATTCGTCGTCCTCCGCTTTTTTCGGTTGCAGATTTTCGTAGATTTCGGGCAGCGAACCGATAATCCAGTCGGGCTTGGTCGCTTTGTCTTGCGAGAGCAGGGTCATGTCGCCGTAGCCGAAGGTCACGCCGACGCTGAGGCAGCCGGCGGCTTTGGCGGCGATGATGTCGTTGCGGGAGTCGCCGACCATAATCATGTTGGCAGGATCAATGCCCAAGACTTCGGCGGCGTGTTGCAGCGGCAGAGGGCTGGGTTTCTTTTCGGGCAGGCTGTCGCCGCCGAGGATCAGGCTGAAGTAGTCGGCGAGTCCAAGCTGTTTCAAGAGTTCGGCGGCGAGGATTTCGTTTTTGTTGGTGATGGCCACCAGCGGGATGCCCAGGGATTTGAGCAATGCCAGTCCGGCTTCGGTTTCGGGGTAGGGGCGGGTGAAGTCGCTCAAGTGGTCGCGGTAGTATTTCATGTAGAACACGAAACCTTTTTCCCACAAATCGGGCGCGGCTTCTTGGTCGCGGTCGTTGGTGATGACGCGGTGGACGAGTTTGCCGATGCCGTCACCGACGTAACTTTCTACTGTTTTGGCGGGCAGCGGCTCCATGCCGAGATATTCGCGCATAGCTTCGGCTGCGGCGGCAAGATCGGGGACGGAATCGCATAATGTGCCGTCCAAATCAAAGGCGGCGGCTTGGACGTGTTCGATGGCGGCGGTCATGATGTGTTTTACTCGCAGATGAAAGAGGCGCGTATTTTAACATCGATTCGTCGGGCAGGCTTGGAAGCGGCATGCTAAGAGTAATGAAATAGAGTTACAGCTTAAATATTACAATGAATTAATTTAGAAACTTTACAAGAAAAATACTTGCCTAAAATTTTATTTTCATGGATAATCCGATTCGTTAGCTGGTTCGAGTAGTCAGTTAATAGTTTCTCCTCTATTTCTCCTTTGTAGACTTGGCACACATTCAATTGAATGTGTGCATTTTTTTGTTTGTGGGTTTGGTAGGGAAATGCTTGGGCTTGATGGGGAAGGGATGGGTTTGAAGCTTTCAAAGCCTCTTGATTGATAGCGTTTCTATCGTTGGTATAAAAGGTATTTTGAAAAAAGGTCGTCTGAACGTTATAAACTTTCAGACGACCTTTTTTAATGTAGTTAAATCACTCTAAGTCTAACACAGCCGTTTCTTTGACCTCTTCCATGACGACATAGCTGCGGCTTTCCGCTGCTGCAGGCAGGTGCAGCAGGATATTGCCCAACATATCCCGATAAGCCGCCATATTGGGCAGGCGCACTTTAATCAGATAATCGTATTCGCCGGATACGAGGTGGCATTCCAAAATTTGCGGAATCCGCATGATTTCGCGGCGGAAATCTTCAAAAATATTGCCCGATTTGGAACGCAGCTTCAGCTCGACAAAGACCAGCAGGCTTTGCCCGAGTTGGTGCGGGTTGAGGCGGGCATGATAGCCGGTAATGAAATTGTCGCGCTCAAGGCGGCGGACGCGTTCGGTAACCGGAGTGGTGGATAATCCGACTTTTTCTGCCAACTCCGTCATGGGTGTGCGGGCATTTTGCTGAAGGATTTTCAGGATTTTCAGGTCGGTTTTGTCTAGTTCTTTCATTGCGGAGTTTCTTTCAACTGAGCTGAAACGCATCATTTAGGCAGATGGATAAAACGCAGGGCAGGGCAGCGCAAAGCCGCCCTTGTTTTAAGTTAACCCACTATATCTTTAAAGCAACTGAAAAGAAAGTCAGTCAGCGGTCGATGGCATTGCGCTTTTGCGGCATCGGGGCAAACAGGTCGTCTGAAAACGGTTTTGTCCCTAGTCGTGCCTTATGGGCGGGAAAACAAGGAAGGGCGGATTCTAATGGAGGAACGCCTCTTCCGCAATGTGAGTCACTGAATCTAAAAGAAAAGGTCGTCTGAAATGGGATAGGCGGCAATACTGCGCAGATTGGTTTTCAGTTAAAATACTGCCTGTTTCATATAGCATTCCGCCACAATCGCGCGACACCGATAAGGCGGCATTTTTCAAGGGAGGGTGCTATGCCCGTAGATTCTTTTTTCTACCTCTTACTGCTCACCGGATTTTGCGCCGGACTGATGAACGCGGCGGTTGGCGGCGGCGGATTGTTGCAAATACCGGGGCTGTTCAACCTGCTGCCCGCTTCCACGCCCGTGGCTTCGGTCATCGGCACCGACAAATTCGCTGCCTTATGCGGCACGCTGACTGCAACGGGGCAATACCTGCGCAAAATCCCCCTGCCGTGGAAAATGCTGCTGCCCGTCGCCGTGCTGGCGTTTGCCGCTTCCTATCTGGGCGCGAATGCCGTGGCGTATCTGCCCGTGCACTACATGAAACCGGCGATGTTGGTCATCATGGTGGCCATGTGCCTTTATACTTTTTTGAAAAAAGACTTGGGGCAGGCGGTGCGCACCAAAAAATTGACGCGCCGCGAAACCTTATGGGGCTTACTCTTCGGCGCGCTCATCGGTTTTTACGACGGCATCTTCGGGCCGGGCTCAGGCAGCCTGCTGGCCTTCGTATTCGTCCGTTTTTACGGTTATGATTTCCTGACGGCGAACGCATCCGCCAAAGTCATCAATTCCACCACCTACCTTGCCGCGCTGGCGGTTTTCATCCCGCAAGGTCATGTCGTGTGGGTGTGGGCAATCCCGCTTGCGCTGGCGAATTTGTGCGGCGGCGTGGTCGGCGCGAAATTGGCGATACGCGGCGGAACCAAGTTTCTGCGTTACGGATTTATGGTGTTGCTGTGTCTGACCATAGGCAAATTTGCTTGGGATTTGATTCAATAGAGATGGGGCGCACCATAGCAGGATTCGCGTCCTGAAAGCATTTCAGACGACCTTTGTATGCTAAAATCCGTCATCTTTCAGCATATGACCAATAGAGGGAAACATGGCAGGCAACACTTTCGGACAACTCTTCACCGTTACCACCTTCGGCGAAAGCCACGGCGCAGGTTTGGGCTGCATCATCGACGGCTGTCCGCCCGGACTGGCATTAACCGAATCAGACATCCAAGCCGACCTCGACCGGCGCAAACCCGGCACCAGCCGCCACGTTACCCAACGCCGCGAAGCCGACCAAGTCGAAATCCTCTCCGGCGTCTTCGAAGGCAAAACCACCGGCACCCCCATCGCCCTCTTAATCCGCAATACCGACCAACGCAGCAAAGACTACGGCAACATCGCCACCAGCTTCCGCCCTGGCCACGCCGACTATACCTACTGGCACAAATACGGCACGCGCGACTACCGCGGCGGCGGCAGAAGCTCCGCCCGCGAAACCGCCGCCCGCGTTGCCGCCGGAGCCGTTGCCAAAAAATGGCTGAAAGAAAAATTCGGCACGGAAATCACCGCCTACGTCACCCAAGTCGGCGAAAAAGAAATTCAGTTTGAAGGCTACGAACACATTTCCAAAAACCCCTTCTTCGCCGCCAACCAAAGCCAAATTGCCGAGCTGGAAAACTATATGGACAGCGTGCGCAAATCGTTGGATTCCGTCGGCGCGAAGCTGCATATCGAAGCGGCTAACGTCCCCGTCGGCTTGGGCGAACCCGTTTTCGACCGCCTCGATGCCGAAATTGCCTACGCCATGATGGGCATCAACGCCGTCAAAGGCGTGGAAATCGGCGCGGGCTTCGGCAGCGTCGTCCAACGCGGCAGCGAACACGGCGACGAACTCACCCCGCAAGGCTTCCTGTCGAACCACTCAGGCGGCATCCTCGGCGGCATCAGCACCGGACAAGACATCCACGTCAACATCGCCATCAAGCCCACCAGCTCCATCGCTACCCCTCGCCGCAGCATCGACATCAACGGCAACCCTGTCGAACTCGCTACGCACGGCAGACACGACCCCTGCGTCGGTCTGCGCGCCGCCCCCATCGCCGAAGCCATGCTTGCACTTGTACTCATCGACCACGCCCTACGCCATCGCGCACAAAATGCCGACGTAGTTGTCGATACGCCCGATATTGCCAAATAGTGCGGATAAAATCGAAAGAGGTCGTCTGAAAATGCCTATTCATATGATATTATGATATGGTGTTTTTCAGACGACCTTAACGCTATATATTCAGAAACATTAAATGGAAAATACTGAAAACCACACACACGCCGCGCCGCAGGCAAAAATCCACACCGCCGCCTACGTCCTTGCCGCCTTTTCCTTTATTCCGCTTATCGGTTTGCTCTTCGGTATAGCGGCTTTGGTGTTAAGTATATTGGGATGGCGCAAACGCGGAGCGAAAATCGTTGCCTTGATTGCCTCCTTGGGAATGCTATGCACTGTCGCGCTATACGGCGCATTGTTTTATTTCGGCTTTGTTCAGCGTGGAGGCGTGTACGACGAACTGAGGCAACAACTGGCGGTAAATAACTTGTCTACGTTGGTTTCCGAAATCGAATTCTACCGCCTGCAACACGGCGCTTATCCGGAGTCACTGGAGCAGCTTCAAGAGTCCCAACCGAACAAGCCGATATTTATAGTCGATACGAGCAACACGCCTTTTAGTGCCGAACCGTTCCGATTGTTTTATTACGAACGCAGTGGCGATGCGCATTATTATTTGCGCAGCGTGGGTAATGATGGCAAAGCGTTTACTGCTGACGACATCCTGCCTAATATTGAACAGACCGAAAACAGCAAAATCGGCCTGCTCTTGCAAAAAGAAGCCCAGTAAAGATTGGATGGGCATTTCAAACCTGCTTTGCCAGCCGGCAAAATACGAAACGCTTCATCTGCGCACTTGAGGTCGTCTGAAAACAAACATGGCGGATTGTGCCGAACATTTTCAGACGACCTATCTCAACGCCTATTAAGATAAGTGTGCCGGCCTGTCCGCAAATAAACATTTACAATCGAACATTCGCAAAAAAACTTAGCCAAAACACAGGCTTTATACTAAAATACCGCCATTACCGTGCCATAGCGAAACGCACGGCTTTATTTTAGAGGAATACAAACGACATGACACAAGAAACCGCTTTGGGCGCAGCTTTGAAATCAGCCGTCCAAACCATGAGCAAGAAAAAACAGACCGACATGATTGCCGACCACATCTACGGCAAATACGACGTCTTCAAACGATTCAAACCGCTGGCCGTCGGCATCGACCAAGACCTTGTTGCCGCGTTGCCCCAATACGATCCTGCCCTGATCGCCCGCGTCCTCGCCAACCATTGCCGCCGCCCCCGCTACCTCAAAGCCTTGGCGCGAGGTGGTAAACGTTTTGATTTGAACAACCGCTTCAAAGGCGAAGTCAGCGCGGAAGAACAAGCCATCGCCCAACAGCATCCGTTTGTCCAACAGGCTTTGGCAGAACAAGCCGAGCGCCAAGCAGCCAAACAGGCAGCGCAAACTGAGGCAGTAGAAGCCGAACAAGTCGGCGCAGCCGCCGAAACTGAAGAAGTGGCACAAAACAACGCCGAATAATACCGAATGATTTTAAAAGGTCGTCTGAAAACGGATTTTCTGTTTCAGACGACCTTTTTTATCGGTATTTCTAGTGGATTAAATTTAAATCAGGACAAGGCGA
>NZ_KV794977.1:78144-90748 GCF_001808875.1 Neisseria sp. HMSC064E01 | reverse complement strand
ACGCCGTACTGGTTTAAAGTTAATCCACTATCAAATCAACGGAGGAGGGAAAAGAGGGGATAAGCTTTGCGGTCATGATTTCCACTTTGGTGGGGATTCATAAACGTGTTTTCGTTTGTTGATTTTTTATTGGGGATGATACGTTTTCTAAAGATGGATTTTTGTGTGCGTGAGAATTGAAGTAGATGGAAATATCTTGTTTTATTTGATTTTATTTTAAACTTGGAAAATCAAGATAAAAAAATGCGCATATCGTTTGGGATATGCGCCAAGTCTACAAAGGAGAAATAGAGGAGAAAAATCAAGCTGCATCAAGCAACTCAACGGGCATTATTATGTATGAAAGGCATCGGTTTGTCAATTTTTATATGCAAAAATTTTCTATTTTTTGAGAAAACGGCAGATTGCTGCCCAATTGGTGCTGTGTAATACGCTCGTTTTCCTAAAAATATCATATAAATCAATGAGTAATTTGTGTGTTGTATAAGATACAGGATGCTTGTTTCCGTATAAGGCGGCAGAAAATGCGTCAGCGCTTTTTGTGACTAAAAGCTTACCGAATGGCGCGGATGGCTTGGATGAAGGCGGCCATTTTGGCTTCGTCTTTGATACCGCCGGCGCTTTCCACGCCGCCTGAAACATCGACTGCCGAAGCATTGCTGGTTTGGATGGCTTCTGCGATGTTTTGCGGGGTCAAGCCGCCTGCCAGAATCCACGGTTTGGTCAGATTGTCCGGCAGCAACGCCCAGTCGAAGCTTAGCCCCGTACCGCCATATTCGTTGGGATGGTAGGCATCAAACAACAGGGCGCGGGCGTTGGGGAATCGGGTTTGTGCGGCTTCGATGTCTGAAGCAGATTGGACGCGTATGGCTTTGAAATAGGGGTGGTCAAACTGACGGCAAAATTCATCGTCTTCGTCGCCGTGAAATTGGATGATGTCGATGGGCACTTGCCGTAGGGTTTCGCGGATGGTTTCTGCTGTTTCATTGACGAATAGGGCAACGACGGAGACGAAAGGGGGAAGGGCCGCTACGATTTTTTTTGCCTGTTCGGGCGTAACGGCGCGTTTGCTGGCTGCGTAAAAAACCAAGCCGATGGCATCGACGCCCAGCTCGGCGGCTTTTCGGGCGTCTTCGGGGCGGGTGATGCCGCAGATTTTGATGCGGATGTTTTTCATCTGTTTTCCTTTTGGGTCGGTCTGTTCGGTTGGTTGCAAAAGATGTGCCGCCGTTTAAATTGGGCATGGGTTTATAGTGGATTAACTTTAAATCAGGACAAGGCGACGAAGCCGCAGATAGTACATCAGGACAAGGCGACGAAGCCGCAGACAGTACAAATAGTACGGCAAGGCGAGGCAACGCCGTACTGGTTTAAAGTTAATCCACTATATTTTTGTTGATATCGTTCTTTACGGTCAAGGTCGTCTGAAAATTTTCAGACGACTTTTTTGTCTGTTTTCGACTTGTCTGTTTCGACGTTTAACTTGAACAGCTTACGCAAACCGGAATGCTGCCTTCGGGCGGCGGTTCGGCAAGGTCGGCGAACTCTGCCTGTTCGTCAAAGGGACGGGCGAGGCAGCGGCGCAGGCGTTCGATTTCGCGGTAGTCGCCGTTTCGGGCTTGGGCGATGGCTTGTTCGGCAAGGTAGTTGCGCAGGATGTAGAGCGGATTGGTTCGGCTCATGCGTGTTGCGCGTTCGGCGGGATCGCTGTTTTCGGCGCGCAGGCGTTGGCGGTAGCGTCCGAGCCAGCGAATGAAGGCGGGCGGAACGCCGTTTTTGAAGGTTTGTTCGAGTTTGGGCGGGAGGGGTTCGCCGTGCATATTGCTGACTTCGGACAGGTTTCTGAAAAACAGGGTGAAGTCGGTTTTTTGATCTTGCAGGGCGGCGAAGAGGTCGGCGATAAGGCTTTCGTCGTCTCTTTTGTCTGCTTTCTGCAAACCGAGTTTGCGGCGCATTTTCTCTAAATAGGTCGTCTGAAAAACTTCCGTCCAGCCGTCGATGAGTTGTTCGAGGGTGTCGTGGGGGACGAGGGCGTCGAAGCAGGAGGCGAGGGCGGCGAAATTCCAATGGGCGACGAAGGGCTGGGCATTGTAGGCGTAGCGGCCTTGGGTGTCGGAGTGGTTGCAGACGTGGCGGCGGTCGTAGTCGTCGAGGAAACCGAAAGGGCCGTAGTCTATGGTCAGCCCCAGTACAGACATGTTGTCGGTATTCATCACGCCGTGGCAGAAACCGATGCTTTGCCATGCGGCGACGGTGTCGGCGGTGCGGTTGCGGATTTGTTTTAACAGGGCGGCGTAGAGGTTGTCGGCATCTTGGCAGTCGGGGTAGTAATGCCGGATGAGGTAGTCGGCAAGTTGTCGGACTTCGGCTTCGCGGCCGGTGTAATAGAAGTATTCGAAATGGCCGAAACGCAGAAAACTCGGCGCGATGCGGGTGAGAACGGCGGCGGTTTCGACGGTTTCGCGATAAACGGGGTCGTCGCTGCCGCACAGGGCGAGGGCGCGGGTCGTGGGGATGCCGAGACCGTGCATAGCTTCGGAACAGAGATATTCGCGGATGGAGGAGCGCAAGACGGCGCGCCCGTCAGCAAAGCGGGAATAGGGCGTTTTGCCTGCGCCTTTAAGCTGCCACTCTTGGCGTTGTCCCGTGGCATCGATGGAATCGCCAATCAGTAGCGCGCGCCCGTCGCCGAGGCGCGGGGTATAGACGCCGAACTGATGGCCGCTGTAAACGCTGGCAATGGGCGCGGGCGCGTATTGCGGTGCGTTGCCGCTGAGGTAGGCAAGGTTGGCGGTCGTCTGAAAATCTGTGTTCAGATTCAACTCTGCCGCCAAATCGGTGTTGAAGGCGACCCAGTAGGGCGCGGTCAGCGGTTCGGGAGAAACGTGGGAATAGAAAAACGGCGAGAGTTCGGCGAATTGTTGGCTAAGCAGGGGAAGGGTGTGCATGGGATTCCTGACGGGTGCGTGCGGGTATGTTTATTGTGTTTTAGAGTTGGATGCTGCGTGTTTCATTTTCAAGCATTTTCAAAACAATGCTTGCTGTCGTTGTTTCAAATAATCCGCCAGCGGTTTGGGTAAACCGTAATCCGATAAATTTTCGGGTTTCACCCAAAGGCGGTTGGGCAGTAAGTCTGTATTTTCAGACGAGCTGATTTGCGCTTCAAACGGCGTAATCATCAATAAACGGTGCGTCAGGCGGTGGGTAAGGGCGGGTTGTTCTTCGAGGTCGTCTGAAAAAATGTCGAGCTTTTCGGCGCAAGCGTATGTTTCGTTCAGGGTTTCAAAACACGGTACGCAATACAGGCCGCCCCAAATGCCTTTGGCGGGGCGTTTTTCCAGCAAGATTGCGCCGTCTCCGTTGCGGACAATCAGCCAGTAAAGCGGCAGGGTTTGCACTTCGGGGGCAGTTTTTTTGCGCGGCAGCTCGGCGATGCGGTTTTGCTTTTTTGCTTCGCAGATGTCTGCCATCGGACATTGATGGCACAAGGGTTTTGTCCGTTTGCACACGGTTGCCCCCAAGTCCATCAAGCCTTGCGTGTAGGCAGGCATATCGGCGTTTTCAGACGGCAGCAGGCTTTCAGCAAGCGTCCAGAGCGAGTTTTCAAATTTTTTGTCCTGCGGATTGCCGTCGCGGGCGAACACGCGGCAGAGCACGCGTTTGACGTTGCCGTCCAAAATGGTTTCGCGGCGGTTGAAGGCAAAGGCGCAAATAGCGGCAGCGGTGCTTCTGCCTACGCCGCAGAGGGTTTCCAAGTCTTTGCGTTCGGATGGAAACGTACCGCCGAATTGTTCGACGACTTGTTGCGCGGCTTTGTGTAGATTGCGCGCGCGGCTGTAATAACCCAAGCCCGCCCACAACGACAACACTTCGTCTTGCGGCGCAGCGGCAAGCGTTTGTACGGTCGGGAATTTTTCCAAGAAACGCGGATAGTAGTCCAACACGGTGGCAACTTGCGTCTGCTGGAGCATGATTTCGGAAAGCCAGACGCAATAAGGGTTTTGCACCTGCCAAGGGAGGTGGTGGCGGCCGTGTTTTTTTTGCCAGCGGATGAGCCGTTCGGAGAAGGGAGTGGGTGTGTTCATTAATATCAATCAGGAGTTTTATTTATATTTAAAACAGTATGTTATGGTATAACATTGTGAAAGTAATTCTTATTGACATACAGATTATAGGGGTATATAAATCATATAGAGAAACTTTATTGCAGTATTGAAATCATTTATCAACAAGCAAGGAGTATCAGCATGAAAGCAATGGTTTATCACGGCGCAAACGACATCAGTTTTGAAGAAAAACCCCGTCCGCAGATTATCGATCCGACCGATGCGGTGGTGAAAATCGTCAAAACCACGATTTGCGGTACCGACTTGGGTATTTGGAAAGGCAAAAACCCCGAAGTCGCCGATGGTCGTATTCTCGGTCATGAAGGCATCGGTATTGTAGAAGAAGTCGGCGAGGCTGTAAAAAACGTCAAAGTCGGCGATAAAGTCATTATTTCATGCGTCAGCAAATGCTGTACTTGCGACAACTGCAAAATCCAACTCTATTCACACTGCCGTAACGGCGGCTGGATTTTGGGCTACATGATTGACGGCACGCAAGCCGAATACGTCCGCACGCCTTATGCCGACAACAGCCTTGTTCCGCTGCCCGACAACGTCAATGAAGAAGTCGCCCTGCTGTTGAGCGACGCCTTGCCGACCGCCCACGAAATCGGCGTGCAATACGGCGATGTCAAACCCGGCGACACCGTCTTCATCGCAGGCGCAGGCCCTGTCGGCATGTCCGCCCTGTTGACCGCCCAACTGTACAGCCCCGCCGCCATTATCGTGTGTGATATGGACGAAAACCGCTTGAAACTGGCGAAAGAACTGGGCGCGACCCATGCCATCAGCCCCGCTTCAGGCGACGTATCCAAACAAGTTTTTGCCATCGTTGGCGAAGACGGCGTGGACTGCGCCATCGAAGCCGTCGGAATCCCCGCCACATGGAATATGTGTCAAGACATCGTCAAACCGGGCGGTCATATCGCCGTCGTCGGCGTGCACGGTCAATCCGTTGATTTCAAACTGGAAAAACTCTGGATTAAAAACCTCGCCATCACAACAGGTTTGGTCAACGCCAATACCACCGAAATGCTGATGAAGGCCATTTCCAGCAGCTCCGTCGATTACACCAAAATGTTGACCCACCGTTTCAAATTCAGCGAATTGGAAAAAGCCTACGACGTGTTCAAACACGCCGCCGAAAACCAAGCCATGAAAGTGGTTTTGGAAGCGGATTGATTTGAAAAAGATTATTGAGTTTTAAAAAGATAGGGGTCGTCTGAAAACAGGTTTTCAGACGACCTTTCGCCGTCTAGCCGTAAATGCTTTCCCTGACTGAAACCAAAGCCGCCAACGCTGAAGCGGCATTTACCGTTTCGGGCAGGTCGGCAGCCTCAAACGCTGTTTCCACTTCCGCCATCAGCCGTTCCGCTTTTTCCAGCAGGTCTTCGTAGGAGGATTCGCCGCGTTTGATGGCGAGCAGTTCGTCGCGGTTGGGGCGGCGCGGGCGGATTTCGCCGTGGCGGGCGATGTCGCGGGCGGTTTCGAGCAGGCGGAAGGTGTGCATCATGTTTTTGGCGTCGTAGCCCTGTCCGTGTGCCTGCGTGCCTTGGTAGCGCGTTTCGTTGCGTTCCGCCAGCCATTGCTGATAGGAGGAGTATTCGCGGCAGTAGCTGCTGTATCCGTCTTGGTTGAAGGAGAGGTAGGCAAGCGGGGTTTCGCCTTCGGGAACGGAGCTGAGGGAGAGGTTGGTGGCTTCGGGTTTGAGCGCGATGCCGTGGTAGCCGCGCGTGCCGTCTGGGTCGTAAAACAGGGCGTAGAGTTCGCGGGCGTGGGCGATTTTGACCAAACCGACCCGCCGCTGCTCCATTTCGCGTTGCGAAAGCCAGTGTTGCAGCGGCACGGTTTGCGCGTCTTCTACGATGTGGCAGAAATCAAGCACGCTTTTCTTTTCAGACGACATCGGGTTGCTGATTTTCTTGTTCAGCCCGCGTGCTTTTTTGATTTGCCCGTAGGCGTATCCGGCGAAACTCTGACGGCAGGCTTTGGACACAAACCATTCGGTTTTGAACGCGTCCATCAGCGGCGAACGGTAGCGCACGCAGTCGGGCGGCGAGGCGAGCAGTTCCAGCGTGTTCGGGTTGCTTTGCAGCAAAAGCTCGATAAACCGCCCAAGTTCGTAATACACGATGTCGTTGGTTTCGTTGCTGATTTGCGGGACGTATTCCATGCCGTAAAACATGGATTTGGGCAGATAAAACACGCCTTTGATGTCGGTATCGGATTCGGGCGTTGCCAAACCGTAGGCGCGGCTGCCGGAAACGGCTTCGAGCAGAAGCAGTTTTTGTGTGTGCAAATCTTCGATGGTGAGCATTTTCAGACGACCTTTTGTGAGGTGGTTGGGCATTGAAAAGCAGCCTGCACGTTCAGGCTGCCTTTTGTGCGTGTCGGATTTATGAATCCAATTTACGGCTGCTGTTTATTGGAATTATCAAGCGAAGGAAATCCAAGATTTTTATCCCCGTTCCAAGATAAATTTTCTTTTTTCCAGAAATCGGTGTGAGACAGAATAACGCCAAGTTTAACCATAGCCAAATAAATAGCCTGCAACATATCTTCACCGATTGCCCTTCCCTCATCCAAATAATCATGTTTGCTTATTTTATATTGGCAAATATATGCTTTGTATTCGTCAGAAAAAAAGGGGAGATACATGGTAATTTCAACAGGCTCGCCATTTTCTGTATGTAATTCTCTATATCCTATGATTTTATGCATAAATTTATCCATTTACCGCCGCCAAAGTTTCGCGGAACAATTCGTTCAGCGGCCCGCTGTCGGCGGCTTGGGCGGCAGGGGCGGATAATTCGGAAACTTCGTTATATAAATCAACGGTCAATCGTTGCAATTCGGGCGACAGCGTATGCAGGTAACTTTCGTCCTGTTCCGTCTTGATGGCCACCAAATCGGCGATTTGGGCGGCGCAGTCCGTTTGCCATTCGCTCATCAGTTCCGCCAACGTCATCGGTGGGATGCCGCCTTGTTTGACTGCCCACCGTGCTGCGAGCAGCGGGCGCAAGACGTAAAACCATTTTTTCAGTTTGACGGGGTGCGCCAAATCCATGGCTTTCAAAGCGTTGCCCGCGATGCCGCGATAATGGTGCAGCAGCGCGGCGGCTTGGACGTATTGCGGTGCAAGCGCGTTCAGACGACATGTGAAATTATTGTCCTGCGTATAAACCATCGGGGAACGCAGCCATTCGAGCAGCACGGCATTGCTTTTCCGCAGCAGGCGCAACGCTTTGCGGATGTCCCAGCCGCCGACGTCAAACCATTGGTTTTCGATGAATTCAAAGGTGTCTTTCGCTTCATCGATTTGCAGATAATATGGCTGCGGGCGGATATAAATGGCGCGCACGTCGTAATCGCTGTCGGGCGAGGCAAAGCCCCATGCGCGGCTGCCGCTCTCTACCGCCAGCAGGAAATGCAGCGGCTCGGTATGGGCGATGTGGGTGAGTTTTTCTTGAATGGCTTGTTTCATGATGTTTCTTTTAATAGAGGTCGTCTGAAGACCCTAAAAACAGGTTTTCAGACGACCTTTGCTTTTTGATGGATGGCGGGTTCGACCGAATCAGTCTTTCAACCTGAATTCCGCTGCGCGAGCGTGGGCGGTCAGGCTTTCGCCGTGTGCCAACACGCTGGCGATTTTACCCAGTTTCTGCGCGCCTTGTTCGGAGACTTGAATCAGGCTGGAGCGTTTTTGGAAGTCGTAAGTGCCCAGCGGCGAGGAGAAGCGGGCAGTGCGGCTGGTGGGCAGGACGTGGTTGGGGCCGGCGCAGTAGTCGCCGAGGCTTTCGCTGGTGTAGCGTCCCATGAAAATCGCGCCGGCGTGGCGGATTTTTTTCGCCCATTCCTGCGGGTTTTCTACCGACAATTCCAAGTGTTCGGGGGAAATGTAGTTGGCGATTTCGCAGGCTTCGTTCAAGTCTTTGGCGAGTATCACCGCGCCCCTGTTGCCGAGCGAGGCTTCGATGATGCCGCGGCGGGGCATGGTTTCGATGAGGCGGGTCATGGCAGCTTGGACTTCGTCGAGATAAGGCTGCGACGTGCCGATGAGGATGGCTTGGGCGATTTCGTCGTGTTCGGCTTGGCTGAACAAATCCATCGCCACCCAGTCGGCGGGCGTGGTGCCGTCGGCGATGACGAGGATTTCAGACGGCCCCGCCACCATGTCGATGCCGACCACGCCGAACACGCGGCGTTTAGCGGCGGCGACGAAGGCGTTGCCCGGGCCGGTGATTTTATCGACCTGCGGTACGGACTCGGTGCCGTAGGCGAGGGCGGCAACCGCCTGCGCGCCGCCGACGGTGAAGACTTTGGTGACGCCCGCGACGAAGGCGGCGGCAAGTACGATGTCGTTGCGTTCGCCTTTGGGCGTGGGCACAACCATAATGATTTCTTTCACGCCTGCAACATGGGCGGGCATGGCGTTCATGATGACGGAACTCGGATACGCCGCTTTGCCGCCGGGAACGTAAATTCCGACGCGGTCGAGCGGTGTAATCTGTTGTCCCAAGAGCGTGCCGTCTTCGTCTTCGTACGCCCACGATTCCATTTTTTGGCGTTGGTGGTAGCTTTCAACGCGTGCGGCGGCGGTTTTCAAGGCGGTTTGAATTTCGGGCTGTAAACGCTCGAACGCTGCCTGTAAATCGTCTTGGGTGAGGATGAGGTCGGCTATGGTTTGGGCGGACGTGCCGTCGAAGCGGTTGGTGTATTCGATAAGCGCCGCATCGCCGCGCTTTTGCACGTCGGCGCAGATGTCGGCGACAATGCGGTCGATTTCCGGATTTTGCGCGGTCTCAAAGGCCAGCAGGGCTTTGAGTTCGGCTTGGAAATCGGGCGATTGGGTGTTGAGTTTTTTCATGATTTGGTTTTCTCCTTTTTTATTTTTGGACTGGGGGTCGTCTGAATATTCTTTTGTTCAGTTTCTGTCTCTGTTTTGGGTCTGATATACGCCTTTTCGCCTGCTCCACCGAACTTCAATTCGGGCAGGCATTTTTGGAGCAGACCGAGTTTGGACAGCACTTTTTTGCTGGACGAGGCAGTATGGAAACGGTAACGGGTTTGTGTTCTGCCGTTTTTGGTTTCTTCAGCCATTGTTTCAAAGCCGTCCACTTCGTACGCGCTGACGACAGCGTTTTGCAGTCCGGTGTGAATGCCGATAACGTATTTCACTTTTGATGCGGCATCTTTGCCGACAATCCAGTTGCCCAGCGTGCGGGATTTGAGGTTGGCATCGTCTTGGTTGTCGAAGCGGTAGTCCGCTTCTTCGTCGGTATCCAAGTCCAAAGCGTCTTGGATTTTGACGGCGAGAACGAGTCCGTCGGGGTTGAATTCGTCGAGCGGGCAGGGCGTGAATTTGAAGCGTTCGTCGAGTTCTTCCGCGCTGATGCCGCCTGCGCCGCATCCGGCAGATTTGTTTTTGAACTTTTTATCGACAACAGATTTGACGAAATGAATCAGGGCAGTTTCGGCGGCTTGCGCTTCGGCTTCGGTCAAATGGTAGCTGATGATATGGCGGCCGATTTTCTTGCATTTGGCGATGGCTTTGCGTTCCGGTACGTCAATATCGCCGAACTCGCCGTCTTGCGAACGGGCGGCTTGTTCATGCTCGAAGATGCGGTTGTCGCAGCCTTTGCCGATGTAGAGGATTTTGTCTTTTTTCAGGTCGGTCAGACAATAGACGTAAAACCGACGCTCGCCGTTATTCAAAACGGAAAGGGTTGAATCTGAAAATTTTTTTATTTTTGCAACCATTTTAACTTCTCCTATACAGTTTACTGCCGTTGAAATTTTCAGACGACCTGTCGGCGGGAAGAGATAGGGTCGTCTGAAAACGCATCTTCATTCAAGTGAACACTCACCCCGCCTTCGCTGCGCTGCCGAACGCCTGAATAATCGGCTCCAGCAGCGCGTGTTTCGTTTTCAATGCGGCTTTGTTGACCACCAGACGGCTGGAAATATCGACAACGTGTTCGACCGCTTCCAAGCCGTTTGCCTTAAGCGTGTTGCCGGTGGAGACCAAATCGACGATGGCGTCGCTCAAGCCGACCAGCGGCGCAAGCTCCATCGAGCCGTAGAGTTTGATGATGTCGACGTGTACGCCTTTGCCGGCGAAATGCTCGGCGGCGATGTTGGGGTATTTCGTCGCGATGCGCAGGCGGCTGCCGGGCTGCGAGGCGGCGGTGTAGTCGAAACCTTTGCGCACGGCAACCATCATGCGGCATTCGGCGATGTGCAAATCCAGCGGCTGATAAAGCCCGCTGCCGCCGTGTTCGATTAAAACGTCTTTACCCGCGATGCCGAAGTCTGCCGCGCCGTATTGGACGTAAGTCGGCACGTCGGTGGCGCGGACGATGACGAGGCGGATGTTTTCATGGTTGGTGCCGATAATCAGTTTGCGCGATTTCTCGGGTGCTTCGGCGGGAACAATGCCCGCCGCCGCCAAAAGCGGCAGCGTTTCTTCAAAGATGCGTCCTTTGGACAGGGCGATGGTCAGTGTGTTTTCAGTCATTGTTGTTGTGTGCCGTCAGACTTTGAACCTGTATCAAGCAGGCGGTCTGACTTTCTCCATTATATAGTGGATTAACTTTAAACCAGTACGGCGTTGCCTCGCCTTAAGCTCAAAGAGAACGATTCTCTAAGGTGCTGAAGCACCCAGTGAATCGGTTCCGTACTATCTGGTCTGCGGCTTCGTCGCCTTGTCCTGATTTAGTTAATCCACTATATGTTTCAGATGGGAAAAAGGTCGTCTGAAAACCGCGACCGGCATTCAGACGACCCCATGTGGATCAAAGCAGTTTTTTGATGTCGGCGGCAATGGTCGCCGGCTCGCTGCCGTAAGGTGAGAAAATCGCCACTTCGCCGTTTTTGTCGATCAGATACGCGCCGGAAGAGTGGTCAACCAGATAGTTCTCGCTGTCTTCCTTCTGAACTACTTTGGAGGAAACCACGCGGTATTGCTGTTTGATGACCGGCAGGCTTTGGTCGCCTGTCGCAGTCAGACCGATAAATTCAGGATTGAACTGCTTGACGTATTTGCTGATGACTTCAGGCGTGTCGCGCTCGGGGTCGATGCTGACGAACACTACTTTCACATCTTTCGCCTGATCGCCCAATTGTTTCAATGTGTCGCTGTAAGTCAGCAATTCGGTCGGACAAACGTCGGGGCAGTGTGTATAGCCGAAGGACAGGATCACGACTTTGCCTTTCAGGTCGCTTAAGCTGAACGGCTTGCCGTCGCCGTCGGTCAGCGTGAAATCGCCGCCGATGTCCTCTTTACGCATATCTGTTCCCGGACCTTGCGGTTTAGGAGCGGCAGCAGCATTAAGCGAGGTCGTCGTTTCAGGAGAAGAAGCAGGCGTTGCGGCTGGGGCGGACGCTGTTGAAGAAGCGGCTGAAGCAGTCGCGGGATTTTGTTCCGGCGCTTTGGCTTCAGGTTTGCAGGCAGCAAGTGCGGTAAGGGCGAATGCGCCCAAAATGGCGGTACGGATTGCAGTAGGCATCATAAAAATTCTCCAATGCGGGTATGGTGTGTGAACGTCGTCTGAAAATAAAAAATGAAACGAACGCCGTCATCTTAGCGCGTTTGCAACATTTAATATAGCGGTTTATGCCGTTTTTCGGCTGAAAATGAATGATGTTTGATATAAGTGGAAAGAGTAGGGCGCGTCGGGAACAAAATAAAATAAATTTAATGTTTTTAAAAATCAAAAATATAAGCAATATATCTGCAAACAAAGCAAGATTTTGCTTTACAAGCCAGAATACGCCGCTATAATAGCGACTTCTTCACCAGCCCAGGTGGCGAAATTGGTAGACGCAGGGGACTCAAAATCCCCCGCCGCAAGGTGTGTCGGTTCGAGTCCGACCCTGGGCACCACAAAAAACCGCTTATCAGCGGTTATTTTTTTGCCTATCGAAAGATTGTCTTGGAAACCAACATTTTGATCAATCGGAATTTTTGTTGGTTTTGTTATGTTTTTGATATTTGATCAAAACAAACACGCGGTTCAGCGAAAGTCGGATTCATTTACCTCTTATTTCTCCGCCTATGTTGAATAAATACCGCCAAGCCCGTTTTATGACAAAGGTCGTCTGAATCAAACTATACTTTCAGACGACCTTTTTCAAACACGGAGCTTATCCATGTCCATCCGTCTGACTACGCTATCCCTGATCCTTGCCGTCGCAGCCTGCACGCCCACCGTTTCCCCATCGGCAGAAACTTCGCCGACCGTCACCCAATCCGCCATCGATACCACCTACTGGACCGAACAGCCCTATTGCAGCGGCCGCTATCAATTGCGCCTGCCGTCCAAACGCCGTCACGGCAGTACGCATCTTGATTACAATGGCTGGAGTGTGATGGTTATGTTTAACGACTGGAAGAGAAACGTTAGGAATATCAACGAGTTTAAGCAAAATGGTAGAGCAGGAACAAAAATTGTCGTCGATACCCGTACCCTGATTCCGGATCGGGCAATGATGCAGGT
>NZ_KV794977.1:77802-78044 GCF_001808875.1 Neisseria sp. HMSC064E01 | reverse complement strand
CTGATTCCGGATCGGGCAATGATGCAGGTAACGCGAAAAGGATTTGGTTGGGAAGATCTTGTTGGGGATGACGGTATGCCCTACGAAGCCGATTTATATTTCAAGCTGGATAATGATGACGCCTATATCGTACGCAGTTTTTTCTATATCCCTGCCGAAAACGGCAAAGCTCCTGCCAACTGGAAAGCCCAAGAAAAAGAAGCGGTCAACACCATAGAGAAAAAATTCCGCCAAGAAATCCT
>NZ_KV794977.1:62999-77702 GCF_001808875.1 Neisseria sp. HMSC064E01 | reverse complement strand
GCGATGTGTTGAAAGCAGGCGAAGCGACACTGTTGAAACGCAAGGTTAATTTAGATAAGGGTGTAATGGTTAAAGCCCTAACTCACACCATCCGCCAAGGTAAACGCACCATCAACGGCATGTCGGGAGAGGAAAAGCTGGTGAAATGGGGCGGCAACAAATATATGTTCTTTTGGGAGCGCGACGGCGGCGATCCGCGCATCATGATGCAGTTTGGCGCGGAGAAAAAAGACGGGACGAAGCGCAGCGAAGCCGAAGTCCTTGCAATTTGGGATACGGTTTTGCCGACTTTGAAGCCCGTGAAGCAATAGCCGTGAAAAAGGTCGTCTGAAAATTTTCAGACGACCTTTGTTTTGGGAAAAAAGCTCAACGGGTTACGTTGTGCCAGTCGCTTTCGAAATAGCTGACGAGGATTTGGTTGTTCAGATAGTTCGGCTCGACCTTGCGCCTTGCCATGTCGGGCGGGAAGCGGAACATTTCGGCGGCGGTTTGGGCGTTGAGATAACGTGTGGGGACGTCGAATTTCTGCGGGATGGGGAATTGCTTATCAAAGCCTGCCAATACAAATCCCCATTCGCCGAAGGAGGGGACGTAAACGTGATAAGGCGCGGTGGAAAGGCCGGCGGCTTCGAGGGTGGCGACGACCGACCAGTAGGCGTTGGGGGCGAAGTAGGGCGAGGTAGATTGGACGACGATTTTGCCCTGCAGCTGAAGATGGCGGGCGACGAGGCGGTACATAGGGACGGAGTAGAGTTTGCCCAGCGAGAAATTGGACGGGTCGGGCAGGTCGATGATGATGACGTCGAATTTTTCAGACGACCCCTCCAGCCATTTTGCGGCATCGTCGTTGACGACGTGTATTTTGGGATGGGACAGCGAGCCTTGGTTGAGCGCGCTTAAGGCGGCAGAGGTTTTAAAAGTGGCGGTCATGTCTGGGTCTAAATCGACCAGGGTAACGTGTTTGACCTGCGGGTATTTCAAGACTTCGCGCGCCGCCAGCCCGTCGCCGCCGCCGAGAATGAGGATGCGGGCGGCGTTTTGAACCATCTGCATGGCGGGCAGGACGAGGGCTTCGTGGTAACGGGCTTCGTCGCGGGATGAGAATTGCAGGTTGCCGTTGATGTAGAGGCGGGTGTCGTCTTTCCAGCGGGTAACGACGAGCCGCTGGTAGGGCGAGTGGCTTTGATAGACGACGGGGTCGCCGAAATAGCTTTGTTCGGCCTTGAAGGAGATGCGGTCGGCGTAGGCGAAGGCGGCGGCGAGGACGGACAAGACAATCAGCGCGCGCAGGCGGATGGCGCGGTAGCGGGGCAGTTCGGTTTTGAAGACGCGTGCGGTCAGGTAGGCGACTGCGGCGTTGAGAATGCCGAACAAGAGGGCGGAACGCGCCATGCCGAGTTTGGGGGCTAAGAGGAGCGGGAAGAGCAGGGAAACGGCGAGTGCGCCCAAATAGTCGAAAGTCAGGACTTTGGAAACGAGTTCTTTAAACTCCGCGCCTTTGCGGTTTAACACGCGCATCACCAACGGGATTTCCATGCCGACGACCGCACCGACAATCAGCACGAAGGCGTAGAGCAGGGTGCGGAACGGGGCGGCGGAAAGCCCGAAGGCGACGAACAATGCCAGCGCGGAAATGCCGCCGATGATGCCGACCAAAAGTTCGATTTCGATGAAGCGGTGCAACACGTCTTCTTCTTTGATGTAGCGGGTCAGGTGCGCGCCGATGCCCATCGAGAAAAGATAAAGTCCGATGACGGAGGAAAACTGCAAAATGCTGTCGCCCAAAAGATAGCTCGCCAGCGCGGCGATGATGAGTTCGTAGGCGAGGCCGCAACTGGCGACGATGAAGACGGAGATGATGAGGGTGCGGTTGGCGGTCATGGTGTGGGCGTTGTATAGGGGTCGTCTGAAATCTGAAAAACGGATGATTCGACAATGGAAAGGCTTGATTGGTAAAACGGTATATTGGGAATCGGAAATACTGATTTGGAACTTGAATGTATGGTTTCCGAGTCAAAAACTGTTTTGTAGGGAAGGGTTGGTTTGCGGTGCGACCCCTTTAATTTCAGATGGCTTAGAGTTGTGGCATAATCCATTATATCAAAATACCAAGGAATCCCTATCGTGAGTATTTCCCTGCCCCAATACCTGCTTTACCTGCAATATATGCTTGCGGGTGTAGCGATGACTGTCGTTTTCGGCGCGGTGTATCTGCGTATCACGCCCGCGGAAGAGTTGCGGCTGATTAAAGACGGCAACCTTGCCTGCGCCTTGTCGTTCGGCGGCGCGCTGGTTGGATTTTGTTTGACGCTCGCATCCAGCATTGCCCACAGCGTCAGTTTCGTTGATTTTATCCTGTGGGGTCTCGCGGCGGCGGTGATTCAGATTTTGGTGTATTTTGCCGCCACGATGATGATTAAAGGCGCAACGGAAGAACTCATTGGCAACAACGTCGCCGTCGGCGCGCTGTTTGGCGCGGTGTCCGTGTCTATCGGCATCTTGAATGCTGCTTGTTTGACCTGATTTATATAACCGGTTTACAAAATATACGGCTGGCCGCATTTCCGCTCCGCTCCGTGTTATCCCATTCTTCAAAATAAGGAACCGCAATGTTCAACTTTATCAAGAAACAGTTTATCGACGTCATCCAATGGCCGAATCCCGACGACAGCCTGCTGATGTGGCGTTTCCCGATTGCCGATGAGGAAATTCAAAACGGCGCGAGCCTGACCGTGCGTGAGGCGCAGATGGCGATGTTTGTCGATGAGGGCGTAACCGCCGACGTGTTCGGACCGGGACGTTATACGCTCAACACGCAAACGCTGCCGCTGCTGACCAACCTGAAAAACTGGGACAAACTCTTTGAATCCCCGTTTAAATCCGACGTTTACTTTTTCAATACCAAACAACAGCTTGCACGGAAATGGGGTACGTCGCAACCCGTTACCGTGCGCGATGCCGAGTTCGGCGCGGTGCAGTTGCGCTCGTTCGGTATGTACGCCTACCGCATCAGCGATCCGGCAAAATTCTTTAAAGAAGTCAGCGGTGTAGCAGCAGAATACAGCGGCGTCGAGTTGGAAACCCAGTTGCGCAATATCGCCGTCACCCAGCTCGCGGCGGCGTTCGGCAGCTCAGGCATTCCGTTTTTGGATATGGCGGCAAACCAAGTTTTGCTGTCGCAAAAAATCGGCGAATTGCTCGGCGCGGAGTTTGCCAAACTCGGCTTGACGCTGGAAAACTTCACCGTCGAAAGCATCACTCTGCCTGCCGCCATCCAAGAAGCGTTGGATAAGAAAATTTCCATGGGCGTCATCGGCGACTTGGGACGCTACACCCAATACCAAACTGCCGAATCCATCCCGCTTGCCGCGCAAAACGAAGGCGGACTTGCCGGAATCGGCGCAGGCTTGGGCGTGGGCGCAGGTGTCGGTCAGGCAATGGCTGGCGCGATGGCGGGCATGATGCAGCCCGCGGCTCAACCGACAGCCCAACCTGCGCAAAGCGTTCAGACGACCTCCGAAGACCCACAGGCAAAATTGGCGAAACTCAAATCTTTGCTGGACGGCGGTTTGATTGCTCAAGACGATTACGATAAAGCCAAAGCGGAAGTGTTGAAGCAGTTGATCGGCTGATGAAAGAGGTCGTCTGAAAACACGGAATGCGCCAAAATATTGGACGCTCATAAAAGCCTGTTTGGACGGGTTGATAAAAAGCTGAGTTCTGTATATCACAGGACTCAGCTTTTTTATGGGTTAAGTTTGAAAGGGGCGGTGTATTTTGTTTTTATAGTGGATTAACTTTAAATCAGGACAAGGCGACGAAGCCGCAGATAGTACATCAGGACAAGGCGACGAAGCCGCAGACAGTACAGATAGTACGGCAAGGCGAGGCAACGACGTACTGGTTTAAATTTAATCCACTATATTTAAAGATAACCAGTTCTCTAAGGTAGTGGATCATTTGCGTATCATCTATATGTTTAGACGATTCGTCGCCTTGTTCTGATTTGAGCTTTGTTTAGAGCAAAAAAAGGTCGTCTGAAAATCAGTTTTCAGACGACCTTATGTTTTATCGAAATGAAACGGGCAACTTAGTGGATGCTGCTGCCGATGCGGCTGTAATCGCCGAAGTTCATCCACACGAAGAAGGCTTTTCCGACGATAAGTTTGTCGTCCACAAAGCCCCAGTAGCGGGAGTCGGCGCTGTTGTCGCGGTTGTCGCCCATGGCGAAGTAACGGCCTTCGGGCACTTTGCAGGTAAAGCCGCTGCCGTCTTCGGCGTATTGACAATGTTCCAAACCGCTTTGTTCTACGGAATAACCGTTTTCAGGCATGATTTTCATGCGGTAGTTGTCGATCGAGGGGAGGAAAACGGAGGGTTGTCCCGGCTCTTTCAGGATATTGAAGGTTTTGCCGTTGAGGGTCGTCTGAAAAAGCTCGGGGTTGTGGATGGCGGACGGCTCGGTATCGTCAGGGTAGGAGTAGGTGCCGTTCGGTTGGTCGGGGGTGGCTTGTCCGTTGACGGTCAGGACTTTGTCGCGGTATTCGACGGTATCGCCCGGCAGTCCGACGATGCGCTTGATGTAGTTCATTTCAGGCTGGACGGGGTAGTTGAACACGACGACGTCGCCGCGCTCGATTTGTCCGGTCGGAATCAGGACGTTGTTGATAATCGGGGTTCTGATACCGTAGGCGAATTTGTTCACAAGGATGAAGTCGCCTTTAACCAAGCCGGGACGCATGGAGCTGGACGGGATTTGGAAAGGTTCGGCGATAAAGGTGCGCAGGATGAAGACGACGAGGATGATCGGGAAAAAGCCGCTCATGTAGTCGGTAAAGTGGGCTTTGTCCTGATGCGACGGGTCTTTTTTCAGACGACCTTTGTGAATGGCCCAAACGATGCCGGTGAATACGACAAATATCAGCAATACGGCGGTAAAGCTCATGTAAAAAGACAGGATGCCGAAAACGCCGATCATGCACAAAAGATACGCCCATTGCAGGCCGGAACTCCATTCTCCGTTTTCTTGGCGCTCTTTGCTGCTTATGAAATAAAGGAAAATGCCGATAACGATGGCGGCAATCGCGCCGTAGATTAAATTTGTGCTCATTATTTGTCGCTCACTTGCAGAATCGCCAAGAACGCGCTTTGCGGGATTTCCACGTTGCCCACTTGTTTCATGCGGCGTTTGCCTGCTTTTTGTTTTTCGAGAAGTTTTTTCTTACGGGTAATATCGCCGCCGTAACATTTCGCCAAGACGTTTTTACGCAGGGCTTTGACGTTTTCGCGGGCAATGATCTGACTGCCGATGGCGGCTTGGACGGCGATGTCGAACATTTGGCGCGGAATCAGTTCGCGCATTTTCGATGCCAGCTCGCGACCTCGGTGAACCGCGCTTTGACGGTGCACAATCAGGCTCAAGGCATCGACTTTTTCGCCGTTGACCATGATGTCGAGTTTAATCAAATCAGACGGTTGGAACTCTTTGAAATGGTAGTCCAACGAGGCATAGCCGCGTGAAGTGGATTTGAGTTTGTCGAAAAAGTCCATCACGACTTCGTTCATGGGTAAGTCGTAAGTCAGCATGACTTGACGGCCCATGTATTGCATATTGACTTGCACGCCGCGCTTTTGGTTACACAAAGTCATGACGTTGCCGACGTATTCCTGCGGCACGAGGATGGTCGCGGTAATAATCGGCTCGAGGATGGTTTCGATGCTGCCGATGTCGGGCAGTTTGGACGGGTTTTCGACTTCGATTTTTTCTCCGCTCTTTAACACGACTTCGTAAACCACCGTCGGCGCGGTGGTAATCAAATCCATGTCGAACTCGCGCTCCAAGCGTTCCTGTACGATTTCCAAGTGCAGCAGGCCCAAGAAGCCGCAGCGGAAACCGAATCCCAATGCTTGAGAAACTTCAGGCTCGAATTTCAATGAAGCGTCGTTAAGCTGCAATTTTTCCAAAGCGTCGCGCAAGGCTTCGTAATCGTGGCTTTCTACGGGGTAGAGACCCGCAAATACTTGACTTTGCACTTCTTGGAAACCGGGCAGCGGCTCGGAGGCGGGGTTGGCAACCAAAGTAACCGTATCGCCGACTTTCGCCTGTCCCAATTCTTTCACGCCAGTAATCAAAAAGCCCACTTCGCCGGCTTTGAGTTCTTGTTTTTGAACCGATTTCGGCGTGAATACGCCCAGTTGCTCAACCTGCGTTTCCGCTTTGGTGCTCATAAAGCGCACTTTGTCTTTCAGCTTGATGGTGCCGTTTTTCACTCGAATCAGCATGACCACGCCGACGTAGTTGTCAAACCACGAATCGACGATAACGGCTTGCAGCGGCGCGTTTTCGTCGCCGGTCGGCGCGGGGATTTTGGCAACGATTTCTTCCAAAACGTCTTCCACGCCGATGCCGCTTTTGGCGGAACATTGCACCGCGCCGACGGCATCGATGCCGATGATGTCTTCGATTTCCTGTTCCACGCGTTCAGGGTCGGCGGCGGGCAGGTCGATTTTGTTCAAAACGGGCACGACTTCCACGCCCAAATCAATCGCGGTGTAGCAGTTCGCCACGGTTTGCGCTTCCACGCCTTGCGATGCGTCAACGACCAAAAGCGCGCCTTCGCAGGCGGACAGCGAGCGGGAGACTTCGTAAGAGAAGTCGACGTGTCCCGGCGTGTCAATCAGGTTGAGCTG
This sequence comes from Neisseria sp. HMSC064E01, assembly GCF_001808875.1. Lineage (NCBI taxonomy): Bacteria > Pseudomonadati > Pseudomonadota > Betaproteobacteria > Neisseriales > Neisseriaceae > Neisseria > Neisseria sp. HMSC064E01. The sequence continues at coordinate 71,012 of NZ_KV794977.1, read as the reverse complement.
ATACACCTGCCCGTCGCGTGCTTTGTAGTTGAGCGCGGCGGTTTGCGCTTTGATGGTGATGCCGCGCTCTTTTTCGATGTCCATGGAATCGAGTACCTGCGTACTCATTTCGCGCAAATCCAAGCCGCCGCAGTATTGGATGAAGCGGTCGGCAAGCGTCGATTTGCCGTGGTCAATGTGGGCAATGATGGAGAAGTTTCGGATATTTTTCATATTGTTATTTTGAAAGATAAGCAGTGATTCTGAAAAGGTCGTCTGAAAATCAAATAGACCGTTCAGACGACCTTCAGGTAAAGTGAAATAGCCTGACATTCTAGCGGAAATTTACTGTTTCCGCATGATTTTATGCGTGTTTTACAGCGACGCGACAATCTTTTCCACCATTTTCGCCGAGCTTGCCGCCGCCGTTTTCAAAAACTCTTCAAAGCTGATGTCCGCTTTTTCGTCCGCCGAGTCGGACATCGCGCGGATCACGACAAAAGGCGTGTTCAACTGGTGGCAGGCTTGCGCAATCGCCGCCGCTTCCATTTCCACCGCTTTGACTTCGGGGAAATGGCTGCGGATTTCCGCCACGCCTTCGCTGCTGTGGACAAAGCGGTCGCCGCTGACAATCAAGCCTTGCGCTACCGCCGCGCCTTCAAACACTTCCGCCGCCTGTTTTGCCTTGCCGACCAAGAGGTCGTCTGAAACGAATACGGCAGGCAGTTGCGGCACTTGTCCCCAAACATAGCCGAACGCCGTTACATCGACGTCATGGTGCGCGATTTCCGTGCCGACCACTACGTCGCCGACTTTCAAACCTTTGCCTACACCGCCCGCGCTGCCGGTATTGATGACGCAGTCAGGTGCGAATTGATGGATAACCCAAGCTGTTGAAACCGCCGCGTTGACCTTGCCGATGCCGCTCAATACCAACACCATGCGCTTGCCCGCCATTTCGCCTTCGTAGGCGGTAAACTTACCGAAAGACACGCTTTTGACATTATCCATTGCTTCGCGCAAAAGCTCGATTTCCTGTTCCATCGCGCCGATGATTGCTACTGTTTGTACAGACATTTTTTACCTTTCCATGAAATTGTGGGCGGTATTATAACAGCAGCGGCGGCATTCCATACCCGTATTGAATCCGCTGTATTGTCCGCCTGTCCTATTATTCGATACGGTAATCCTGCCATTTTTATGTATCATGATTTATTTGATATAATCCATTTTAATAAAATAACCACCGAAATTATCAAATATCATGATGACCAATCCTCCCAGCGCAAAAGACGAATTGTTCACTTGGCTGCGCCATATGAACAAATACAAAGGCTCCGACCTCTTTATTACGACCAATTTCCCGCCTGCGATGAAAGTGGACGGCAAAATCACGCCGATTACCGACGAGCCGCTGACCTCCGAAAAATGTATGGAAATCGCTTTTTCGATTATGTCCACCAAACAAATCGAAGAGTTTTCCTCCACCAATGAATGCAACTTCGCCATCAGCCTGCCCGATACCAGCCGCTTCCGTGTCAATGCGATGGTACAGCGCGGCGCGACGGCGTTGGTGTTCCGATCCATTACCAGCAAAATCCCGAATTTCGACAGCCTCAATCTGCCCCCCGTCTTGAAAGACGTGGTGATGAAAAAACGCGGCCTCGTGATTTTCGTCGGCGGTACCGGTTCGGGCAAATCCACCTCGCTCGCTGCGATGGTTGACCACCGCAATGAAAATTGCCAAGACCACATCATCACCATCGAAGACCCGATTGAGTTCGTCCATCAACACAAAAAAAGCATCATTACCCAGCGCGAAGTCGGCGTGGATACCGAAAACTGGTTTGCCGCGCTGAAAAACACCCTGCGTCAGGCGCCGGACGTCATCCTCATCGGCGAGATTCGCGACCGCGAAACCATGGACTATGCCTTGGCGTTCGCCGAAACAGGCCACCTCTGTCTCGCCACACTGCACGCCAACAACTCCAACCAAGCGCTCGATCGCATCATCAACTTCTTCCCCGAAGAGCGCCGCACCCAGCTTTTGACCGACTTGTCGCTCAACCTGCAAGCCTTCATCTCGCAACGCCTGATTCCCCGCGAAGGCGGCAAGGGGCGCGTAGCCGCAGTGGAAATCCTGCTCAATTCGCCGATTATTTCCGAGATGATTCAAAAAGGCGAAATCCACGGCATTAAAGAAATGATGAAAAAATCTACCGCCATGGGCATGCAAACCTTCGACCAAGCGCTCTACGAGCTGTACGAACGCGGCGACATCAGTTTCCAAGACGCCATTAAAAACGCCGACTCCGCACACGACCTGCGTTTAGATATCCAACTGCGCAGCCGCCGCGCCCAAAACGCCGGCCCGGACTTGGAACTGATTTAAAAGTTGTCGGAAATGAGCAAAGGTCGTCTGAAAACCACTTTTCAGACGACCTTTTTGGTCTGTGCCGATAAAGCATACCAATAACGTTCAAGCCATTTCTGTTAAACTGTTTTGTAGTTATAGTGGATTAAATTTAAATCAGGACAAGGCGACGAAACCGCAGACAGTACAGAGATAGTACGGCGAGGCAACGCCGTCCTGGTTTAAAGTTAATCCACTATACCATACGGCTTCATGGTTCAGCCGCATCTCAAACCACTACCCTACAAAAGAAATCCTATGAAAATTACACCCGTCCAAGCCCTAAACGACAACTACATTTGGATGATTCAAGACGGCAACCACGCCGCCTGCGTCGATCCGTCCGATGCCACGCCCGTTTTGGTATTCCTCGTCCGCAACCGCCTGATGCTGGCGCAAACGTGGGTTACCCATCTGCATCACGACCACATCGGCGGAGTCCAATCCCTCAAAAACGGCTTTATGGAATCGCCCGTGTACGGCGAGACGGATATTGGTGTGGCAACGCATACGGTTACGGCGGGTACGCAGTTTCCCTTCGGCGACGGGTTGGTCACCGTGTGGGCGACGCCCGGCCATACCGACCGCCACATCAGCTATCTTTTGGAAAACGCCGAAGGTCTGCACGTTTTCTGCGGCGATACCTTATTCTCCGCCGGTTGCGGCAGGGTGTTTACGGGAACGATAGAGGAGTTGTACGACAGTTTCCAAAGGTTCAATCAGTTGCCGGAAGAAACGCTGTTTTATCCTGCGCATGAATACACCGCCGCCAATCTGCGTTTTGCCGAATTTATCGAACCGGAAAATCCCGATATTCAAGCGGCTTTACGCGCGGCGGAACATACGCCGACCCTGCCCGTAACCCTTGCGCATGAACGCAAAATCAATCCGTTTTTACGGGTCGATTTGCCCCATGTCCGCGAACGGGTTGAGGAATTGGCAGGGAAGCAACTGGACAGCGGTTTGGAAGTATTTGCCGCGTTGCGGGAATTGAAAAATCGGTTTTAAACGGGGATTGGATGAGGTTTTTTAGGAACTCCGTCTAAGCAATACGTTCAAATATCCAATGTTTGGGGTTTTTATCCCAATCTGTCGGCTTGATGCTTATCTGTTAATAAGATAACTGATTGGGTGGGTGCGTTGGATATTTAAAAAATGCGCCTTTAAGCCTATAATTGTAAGCATTAGCCATATTTTAAGGTCGTCTGAAAACGTGAATATCCATTTTCAGACGACCTTCATTAACGGAAAGAACAAATTATGCGTCCATTAAATGCCCGAATTCGCTTGGACAATCTGCGCCACAATTATCAAACCCTGAAACAGATTCACGGCGGCAAAATGCTTGCCGTCATCAAAGCAGACGCTTACGGGCACGGCGCGGTACGGTGCGCCCACGCATTGTCCGACCTTGCCGACGGGTTTGCCGTCGCCACCGTGGACGAAGCCGTCGAATTGCGTGAGAGCGGCATTACCAATCCCATCGTATTGCTCGAAGGCGTGTTTGAAGCGTCGGAATACGCCACCGTCGATAAATACAATTTGTGGCCGGGCGTCGGCAGCCAATGGCAACTCGAAGCCTTAATTGCCCATCATTGGCAGAACCCCGTTAAAGTCTGGCTCAAAATGGATTCCGGTATGCACCGTGCCGGCTTCTTCCCGCACAATTACACTTCCGCCTACACTGCCCTGAAACAATGCAAACACGTCGACGGCATCGTCAAATTCAGCCACTTCGCCTGCGCCGACGAACCCGACAACGGCATGACTGAAATGCAGCTTGAAGCCTTTGATTTGGCGTGTGAAGGTTTGGAAGGCGAAGAAAGCCTCGCAAATTCTGCCGCCATCCTGAATGTCCCCGAAGCGCGCCGCGACTGGGGTCGTGCCGGACTGGCGCTTTACGGCATTTCTCCGTTCGGCGGCGTGGACGAACGCCTGAAACCCGTCATGCGCCTGACTTCCCGCGTATTCGGCGAACGCGTCCTGCAACCTCATTCTCCTATCGGTTATGGCGCGACGTTTTACACCAGCAAGTCCACCCGCGTCGGTCTGATTGCCTGCGGCTACGCCGACGGTTATCCGCGCCGAGCCTCGACCAACTCGCCCGTTGCCGTCGAAGGCAAACGCAGCCGCATCATCGGCAGGGTGTCTATGGACATGATTACCGTCGAACTCGACGCTTCCCAAGAAGGGTTGGGCGCAGAAGTCGAATTGTGGGGCGATGTTGTCAACATCAACGAAGTCGCCGAAGCTGCCGGCATGATTCCGTATGAAATCCTTTGCAACGTCAAACGCGCGAAGTTTACATATTCGGAATAAGACAAGATTGTTTTTGTTTAAAGGTCGTCTGAAATCATGGTATTGGGTTTCAGACGACCTTTTGGTTTATAGTGGATTAACTTTAAACCGGTACGGCGTTGCCTCGCCTTAAGCTCAAAGAGAACGATTCTCTAAGGTGCTGAAGCACCCAAGTGAATGGTTCCGTACTATCTGGATTTTGGGGAATTTTGCAAAGGTCTCTATCTGTACTATCTGCGGCTTCGTCGCCTTGTCCTGATTTAAATTTAATCCACTATAAGGCAGGATGTCGGATACGTTTTGCTTTTAAATGGAAATGCCGCATCCCAAGAGGTCGTCTGAAAACATCACATCAAGCAAAAAACAAAAAGCGCGAACCTTACGATTCGCGCTTTTTTCAGACGATCTCAATTATTTCTTGTCATCTTTTACTTCTTCAAAGTCGGCATCTACCACGTCGTCGTCTTTCTTGGCGGAAGACGGTTCGGCTTGTGCGCTTTCGCCTGCTTGGGCTTCGGCTTGCGCTTGTGCGTAAACCATTTCGCCCAGTTTTTGGCTGGCTGCGCCCAGTGCTTCGGCTTTGGCGTCGATGGCGGCTTTGTCGTCGCCTTTCACGGCTTCTTCGGCTTCTTTCAACGCGGCTTCGATTTTTTCTTTCTCAGCTGCGTCGAGTTTGTCGCCGTAGTCGGCCAAAGATTTTTTCACGGAGTGAATCAGGGCTTCGGCTTGGTTGCGGGAAGCGACCAATTCAGTCAGTTTTTTATCTTCCTCGGCATTGGCTTCGGCATCTTTCACCATGCGTTCGATTTCTTCTTCGCTCAAGCCTGAAGAACCTTGGATGGTGATGTTGGCGGCTTTGCCTGTGCCTTTGTCTTTGGCGGAAACGTGCAGGATACCGTTGGCGTCAATGTCGAAGGTTACTTCGATTTGCGGCATGCCGCGCGGTGCGGGTGCGATGTCGCCCAAGTTGAACTGCCCCAAAGATTTGTTAGCGGAGGCGCGTTCACGTTCGCCTTGCAGTACATGGATGGTTACTGCGCTTTGGTTGTCTTCGGCGGTAGAGAACACTTGCGACGCTTTGGTCGGGATGGTGGTGTTCTTCTGAATCAGCTTGGTCATCACGCCGCCCATGGTTTCGATACCCAAAGACAGAGGGGTTACGTCCAGCAGCAATACGTCGCTGCGGCCGCCGCTCAATACTTCGCCTTGAATCGCTGCACCTACGGCAACGGCTTCGTCAGGGTTCACGTCTTTGCGCGGCTCTTTGCCGAAGAAGTCTCTAACGGCTTCTTGTACTTTAGGCATACGGGATTGACCGCCGACCAAGATTACGTCGTCGATGTCGCTGGTGCTCAAGCCGGCATCTTTCAATGCGGTGCGGCAAGGCTCGATAGAGCGGGCAATCAGGTCTTCAACCAGGCTTTCGAATTTGGCGCGGGTAATTTTCATGGCCAAGTGTTTTGGGCCGGTTGCGTCCATGGTGATGTACGGCAGGTTGATTTCGGTTTGCTGGCCGCTGGACAATTCGATTTTGGCTTTTTCGGCAGCTTCTTTCAGGCGTTGCAATGCCATCACGTCTTGTTTCAAATCAATGCCTTGTTCTTTTTTGAACTCGGCGATGATGTAGTCGATGAGGCGTTGGTCGAAGTCTTCGCCGCCCAAGAAGGTGTCGCCGTTGGTTGCTAAAACTTCAAATTGTTTGTCGCCGTCGAGGTTGGCGATTTCGATGATGGAAATATCGAAGGTACCGCCGCCCAAGTCATATACGGCTACTTTGCGGTCTTTGTTGTCGCCTTTGTCCATACCGAATGCCAAAGCGGCTGCGGTCGGCTCGTTGATGATGCGTTTTACGTCCAAACCGGCGATGCGACCTGCGTCTTTGGTGGCTTGACGTTGGCTGTCGTTGAAATAAGCCGGAACGGTAATCACGGCTTCGGTTACTTTTTCGCCCAAGTAAGCTTCGGCGGCTTCTTTCATTTTACGCAGGACTTCTGCGGAAATTTGAGGAGGAGACAGCTCTTTGCCTTGCGCTTTAACCCATGCGTCGCCGTTGTTGGCTTTGATGATTTCGAAAGGCATGGATTCGATGTCGCGTTGGACTTCTTTGTCTTCAAATTTGTGACCAATCAAGCGTTTTGCAGCGTAGATGGTGTTTTTGGCGTTGGTTACGGCTTGGCGTTTTGCCGGTGCGCCGACGAGGATTTCGCCGCCGTCCAGATAAGCGATAACGGATGGAGTGGTGCGTGCGCCTTCTGCGTTTTCGATGACTTTGGTTTGACCGTTTTCAGAAATAGCCAAACAAGAGTTGGTTGTACCTAAGTCGATACCGATTACTTTTGCCATATTGATGTTGCTCCTAAAAAAGATTTTTCTAAGTTAATAATCGTGTGGAACATTTTGTTCCGTTGACCTGTAAATAGGGTTGCCCGATATTTTTTCAAGGGCTTTGTTGAAATTTTTTAAATATAAAATTCAACAAATTAAACTATTTATCCACAGGCCGGTATTTTATTTTTCAGACGGCCTTGTCTTTGTTTTCCGATTGGGCATCATCGGAATGATTTTCCAAAAGCGGGATTGAGGCTTGAGGGGCGGGGAAGGGGCGTCTGAAAATTTTATGCTTGATAAACTTCATCAAGCGGTGCCTTCAGGCTTCTTTTTTCGCCACGACAACCATCGCGGGGCGCAGTACGCGGTCGGACAGGGTGTAGCCTTTTTTCATGACGCTGACGATGGTATTCGGCTCTTGCTCGCTGACGACCGTCTGCATCGCCTGATGTTGGTGCGGGTCGAGTTTGTCGCCGGGCTGCGGGTTGATTTCTTTGATATGCGTGGTGTCGAACGCTTTTTGCAATTCGTTCAGCGTCATCTGCACGCCCATTTTCAGCGCGTCGAAATTGCCGCTTTGGTCGAGCAGCGCCATTTCGAGATAGTCTTTGACCGGCAGCATTTCGGCGGCGAATTTTTGTCCGGCGAATTTGTGCGTATCGGCGATTTCCTGCTGATGGCGGCGGCGCAGGTTTTGCTCGTTCGCCAGACCGCGTAGCTCGCTGTCTTTCAACTGCCCTTCCAACTCGGCGATACGCGCCTGCAATTCTTCGTAAGTTGGCGGTTCCGGTTGCGTTTCGGTTTGCTCGGTTTCGACGGCTTCGGCGGTTTCCACTTCTGCCGCTGTTTCGATTTCAGTTTCGGTTTGTTGCGGTTCGTTATGCTCCGTCATGTCGGACATCCTTTTAAATAGGGGTTGGTATTCAATGCAGCTTTATATAAGGTCGTCTGAAAAAACTTCAAGCATATATAGTGGATTAACTTTAAACCAGTAC
>NZ_KV794977.1:44038-62899 GCF_001808875.1 Neisseria sp. HMSC064E01 | reverse complement strand
TGTCCTGATTTAAATTTAATCCACTATAAAAGTCGATGTAATAAACATATTCTGCAATGCGCTATCGCAAATCGTTGATAAAAGGTAAGATACGCCGATACCATCCTGTTTTCAGACAACCTCCGATATGAAAAAAGACCACCTGAACACAACCGATTTCAACCTCTGGCACACCATCCGAGAAGAAACCGCAGCCGCAGCCGCAGCCGAACCGATGCTGGCGAGCTTCCTGCACCAAACCGTGTTGCGCCACGATTCGCTCGATTCCGTCCTCGCTTATCATCTTTCCAGCAAACTCGGCAGCCCGATTATGGACGTGCGCGCCTTGTTTGAAATTTACCAGCAGGCATTGGGCAGCGACGCGCGCATCAGCAACTGCGTCGAGGCAGACTTAAAAGCCATTTACGAACGCGACCCCGCGTGCGACGAATATTCGCTGCCGCTTCTGTATTTCAAAGGTTTCCACGCCATTCAGGCGCACCGCATCAACCACTGGCTCTATCAAAACGGCCGCAAAACGCTGGCGTATTTCCTGCAAAATCGTATGTCGGAAGTGTTCGGTGTCGATATCCACCCTGCCGCCCGTTTCGGTCATGGGCTGATGCTCGACCACGCCACCGGTTTCGTCGCCGGCGAAACTGCCGTGTTGGGCAACAATATTTCCATCCTGCACGGCGTAACGCTCGGCGGCTCGGGTAAGGAAAGCGGCGACCGCCATCCGAAAATCGGCGACGGCGTGATGATCGGCGCGAACGCTTCGATATTGGGCAACATCCGCATCGGCGACAATTCCAAAATCGGCGCAGGCAGCGTGGTCGTTACGGACGTACCGTCGTCAATCACCGTCGTCGGCGTGCCTGCCAAACCGGTGGGGCGTTCGGTCAAAACCCCATCGGCGGACATGGACCAGAGTTTGCAGGGTACGGCGATGGATTTTGTGATTTGAACTGAATCGCCTGATAAGGCCGCAGATATAGTGGATTAACTTTAAACCAGTACGGCGTTGCCTCGCCTTAAGCTCAAAGAGAACGATTCTCTAAGGTGCTGAAGCACCCAAGTGAATGGTTCCGTACTATCTGGTCTGCGGCTTCGTCGCCTTGTCCTGATTTAGTTAATCCACTATATAAAAAGGTCGTCTGAAAACCTGATGGATAAGGTTTTCAGACGACCTTTTTGATGTGAAGGGATTATTTGAAGATATAGGAATCGGGCATTTCGTCGAAGCTGACGACGCGGCCGCCTTTTTCTTTGGCAAATTTCTCTGCTTGGGCTTTGTCGGCGAAGGGGAGGGCGTCTTCCGCACCCATGCCGCCGATGAAGCCGCTTTCGATGACGTAATAGGCTTTTTTGCCGTCTATCCATGCGGTGTCGGCATTGGGTTTGCTCCAGTCTTTGACTTTGCCCATGTCGGTAACGTAGATGACGTGGATGCCTTTAGGCTCTTCGGGCAGCTTGGTGTAGCCGAACATCTGCTTGATGGTGGAGAACCAGACGGGGCGGTCGGGTTTGCCGTTGAGGTAGATTTGGGCTTTGGGGCCGTTGTGTTCGGTCAGGTTCATGCTGCAATAGTGCCCCACGGCGCGGTCGCTGATTTGCTGAGGCTCAGGCGGCGGGGTGTCATCCTCTTTAGTGCAGGCACTCAGGAGCAGGGCGGCGAGGAGTGCAGGTAAAATCTTTTTCATATTTGTCGCTTTCCAAAAATTCTTGCTGCCAAGATAAGGGGAATAATAACCCATAATATCTGCGCGGTCAGCAATACGGGCATGGTCAGGCTGATTTGTTCGCTCAAACCTGCCATGCCTGCGTACATGGCGGTGTTTTCATAACCGGTCAGGTTGAGCAGGCGGTAGATGTCGGTGGGGTTGAAAAGGAGGACGGTTTCGACGACGGGTGCGGTAATTGTTTGCTGGGTATCGGCAACGAGGATGCCCAAAAGCGCCATGTCGAAGATGACGACGAAAAACAGCCAAACGCCGATGGCGATACCGGCGGCGGTGCCGCGTTCTTTGACTTTCGCACTGATGAGGTAGCCCATGGACAGGAATGCGGCGCCCAAAATGACGCTGGCGGCAATCAGCAGGGCAAAGGGTTTCCATGCGGCGATGTCGAAGCTGCCGTTGGCGAGTTGGAGCGTGATGCCCGCGATTCCGTAGCCTGCGGTGGTGGCAAGGGCGAGGATGATGAGGTGTCCGATGAATTTTCCGGCAAGGATTTGGTTGCGGGAAACGGGGTAGCTCAACAGCAGCGCCATGGTGCCGCGTTCGATTTCGCCGATGAGGGAATCGTAGGAGAGGAGCATGGCGATGAGCGGTATCAGGAAGATGGACAGGCTGGAGAGGCTGACGACAGTTACGGTCAGCGGATCGACTTTAACTGAGCCTGTGGGCGAGCTGCCGAGGAAGCCCAATGAGAGGGCGAGGGCGGCGAGTAGGACGGAGGCGGCGAGTACCCAGCGGTTGCGCAGGCTGTCGCGGACTTCTTTTCCGGTGATAATCCAAATGGGGTTCATACGTCTTCCCTTTTTAAGAATTGTGCGTACATGTCGTCGAGTGTGGGTGTGTGGATGTCGAGATAGGCGAGGTCGGACAGGTTGCCCAGTTCGCTGAGTAATGCCATGCGTTCTTCAGCCTGACATTGCGCCCGATAGCTGAGGTCGTCTGAAAGCGGCTGCCAGCGACCGCTTAAGGGACGCGGAGCTTTGAGGCGGATGTTGACGGTGAGGGGGAGTCCGCTTTGGACGTGCAACTCGTCCATGCTGCCGTCGGCGACTTTGACGCCGTTTTTCATGACGACGATGCGGTCGGCGTGGCCGTCCAGTTCGGCGAGGGCGTGGGTGCTGAGGAGGACGGTGGCACCGCGTCCGTTGAGTTCGCGCACAACTTCGTAAAACATTTGGCGCGAGGCGGGGTCGAGGCCTGTAGTGGGTTCGTCAAACAGCAATACTTTGGGTTCTCCGAGCAAGGCTTGGGCGAGGGCGAGGCGTTGGCGCATACCTTTGGAGTAAGTGCCGACGCGGCGGCGGGCGGCTTGGGAAATGCCGACGCGCTCGAGGAGTTCGTGGTTTTTGGTAAGCGGCTGTTTTTTGAGTTTGGCGTAGAAATTGAGGGTTTCGATGCCGCTTAGGGAAGGATGCAGGGCGACGGTTTCGGGCAGGTAGCCGATTTGGCTGCGCAACTGCGCGCCCGCTTTGCTGCCGGTGCGCTCGCCCAGCAGCATGACTTCGCCTTCGGTCGGGGTAATCAGCCCGAGTATCAATTTGATGAGCGTGGATTTGCCTGCGCCGTTGTGTCCGGCAAGACCGACACTTTCGCCTGCCTTCAAGACTAAATCGACTTGGTTGACGGCTTTTTGTGCGCCGAAGCGTTTGGTTACGTTTCTCAATTCGACATGGTGTGCGCTCATGAGTGCTTCCTTGTGTGGATTGGGTTTCAGACGATGTTGGGGTCGTCTGAAAAGGGCGTTCTTTGTATGGGGTCGTCTGAAAAAGGGGAGAGGGATTTCAGACGACGTTTGTTATGGGTTGGTGTCTTTGACTGTTGCCTGCATCGCGGGTTGCATCGTAATTGCGGCGGATTTCCATGGATACGGAAATGATGGAGCAAAGCTTTGCTGCGGTTTGTCGATCAGGTCGTCTGAAAAGTTTTCAGACGACCTTGCGGGAGGTGTTCACAGCGTTCCGCTCAGTTTAATGCGCCGTTTTTGGCATCGCCCCATTTGGATTGATTGGTTTTGGCTTCTTGCAACAGTTGTTCTTTCATCGCCTCGTATTTGGTGGTGGTTTTGTTGCTGCCCGCTTTCATGAGCGGTTTGCTGTCGATCACGCCGCCGGGAAGGATGGCGGGGAATTGCGACTGTGCCCATTTGACGATGCTGATGGCGGGGCTGTTCATCAGGAGGCGGGAAACGGGGGCGCGCCAGACGATTTGGTCGATGATGCCGTTGGGACGGTACGCGCTGTCGCCGAAGCCGTCACCGTCGAGGTCGAACGCGCTGTTGTCGCTCCAGTAGTTGCCGCGTCCGCCTTCGCCCCAGTCAAGAAAACGTGTGCTGACGTATTTGACTTGGCTTTCGTTGTTGATGAAGGCGTTGTCGGAAAGGGAGGTGCCTTCGATGGCGGCGGTGAAGTGGATGCCGATTTCGCAGTTTTCAAAATGGTTGGCGACGATTTTGTTGTAGTTGGCATTGTAGGCGAAAACGCATTTGCCGGCTTTGTTGATGATGTTGTCGTTGATTTCGGAATAGTTGACGTAGTTGAGCATGATGCCTTGGTCGCGGCTGCCGACAGCGATGTTGCCGTGTACTTTGAGGCGGTCGGAGAACATCAAGACGTAGCCCATGTTGTTGCCAACGGAAATGTTGTCGCTGACTTCGCTGTCGTTGGTGTACATGTAGTGGACAGCGAAACGCAGGTCGCTGAAGCGGTTGTTTTTGTAGGTGTTGTTTTTACTGGTGTTGGAGAAAATGCCGTCGCGGCCTTTGGAAATGTCGTTGCCGATAACTTGCGCGCCGGGGGCGTTCCAGACGGTGACGGCGTTGCCGCGTTCGTTGACGCGCAAAGTGGCGTCGCCGACGATTTTGTTCTCGCGCACCATAGATTCTGCCGAGCCGTGGATATACACGCCGACCGAGTTGTCGAGGATGTTGTTGTGTTCGATCAGGGCGCGGGGTGCGGTTTCTTCGAGGTAGATGCCGGCGTCCATGGCAGGCAGGCTCATGCCGGAACGGGTAACGGTAAGATTACGCAGGGTAACGTCGGGGGCAGTGACGGAGATGGTGCGTCCGGTGCGGTCGCCTTCGATTTTGGCGGAGCGGTCGGCAGGACCTTCAAGGGTGATGGGTTTGTCGATAAGCAACTTGGTTTTGTAAGTGCCGGAGGCGAGTTTGAGCGTATCGCCTGCTTGCGCGCGCGCGATGACTTCGGGCAGGTTGTCGGTCGGGGAAACGTCAATGGTGGCTGCAAAGGTCGTCTGAATCATACTGCCGAACATAAACGTCAGGGCAGCGCGTCGCCATGTTTTGAATTGGGGTGTGTGCATGGAGTTCCTCTGATTCGTGCGGTGTGCGTCGGCACGGTGATGCCTGCCTGTAAGGGCTGTGTTTTTGTTTTATAGCGGAACAGTCTGTTGCGTCCAAACGGTTCTGCTATAAAAGGTCGTCTGAAAACGAGGGTAGCGGGTTTCGCTAAAACCTGAAAGTTTTTTCAGACGACCTTTTCGTTAAGTCAATGATAAACCGTCAAACCCGATTATCGGGGTTTAACGATCATTTGACCGGACATTTCCATGTGCAGGGCGTGACAGAACCATTGGCAGTAGTACCAGTGTACGCCCGGACGGAGGGCTTTGAAGGTTACCGATTGGGTAGCTTGCGGGCCGATTTCCATGGCGATGCCGTAGCCTTCCAAAGTGAAACCGTGGGTCAAGTCCTCGATGGTCTCGACGTTGGTGACATATACGGTTACTTCGTCGCCTTGGTTCACTTCGAATTGCGGGATGCTGAATGCAGGCGCAATCGCGGTCATGTATACGCGGACTTTGTTGCCTTCGCGGATGACTTTGGAGGTTTTCTCCAGCTCGACCCCGTCTTTTTTCGCTTGTTCCAAAGCATCTTGCCAGAACCATGGGTCGTTGCGGTCCCAAGTTTTTTTCGGGTTGATGGAGGATGCGTTAAACAGACATAAGTCGTGCGGCTCGGCAAAGGTCGGGTTGTCGTGAACCAAACGCATTTCGTCGCCGGAAATGTCGATCAACTGGTCGCATTCCGGTTTCAGCGGGCCGGCGTTGAGGAAGCGGTCTTTGGAGAATTTGTTCAAGGATACCAGCCATTTACCGTCGGCGTCTTTGGTTTCACCCATGGTTGTATGGTTGTGACCCGGTTGGTAGTGAACGTCGAGTTTTTGTTTGATCGGATCAATTTTCTCGCCTTTGTAGGCTTTGATCGCGTCGTCGATGTTCCATTTAACCATTTGGCTGTCAATAAACAGCGTGGTGTAGGCGTTGCCGCGACCGTCAAACGCGGTGTGTAAAGGACCGAGACCCAGTTGGGGTTCGGCGACAACCACGTCGCGCTCTTTGATTTTGCCTGCGAACAAATCGTCCAGTTTGCTGACGTCCAATACGGTAACGGTCGGAGACAGTTTGCCGTTGAGCATGATGTATTTGCCGTCAGGGGAGGCGTTACAGCCGTGCGGAGAGTTCGGCACGGGGATGTAGCGGGTGTAAGGGGAATTGGCTTCTGCGCGGCCGTCCAGCATTTTCACGCCGTTGACTTCTTTGAAGTCGCCTTTTTTGATGCCTTCTTCGATGGCAGCAAGATTGAAGACTACGCACCAGTCTTGCTCGTTGGAAGAAGCACCTTGTACGGTCAGGGCGCGTTCGGAGTTGTAGCAGGTGGAGAAGGAGTATTTGCCTTGGTAGTCGGCATCGCCGTTGTCCAAGTTGCCGTCCACCAATACTTGCCATGCGATGTCCATGGTTTCGCCGTCGATTGCGGTGTAAACGGCATTCCAAGTTTTAGGATCGTTCCAAGTACCCACACCGCTTACCGGTACGATGTGTTCGCCGTTGGCAAATACATAGCCGGTTTTCGGATAACGTTGCGGACGCAGACCGTGAATACCGGAAGCGTTAGGGATTTCGGTGATTTTGTCGGTTTTCATGAAGTCCAAGCGGACGCGGCAAACACGGTTGTTTGCTTTGTCGTTGGCATACGCGTAGCGACCGTCGTAAGTTTTGTCGGTAAACGATAAGTGCGGGTGGTGCAAGTCGCCGTTAGGAAGGCAGCGCAAACCGGCATCTTTCAGGAATTTGTTGGTTTCCGGCGTATTTTTTTCATTCAAAATACGCAGGCTCTCGTTGGTACGGCCCCAACCGGTCGCGCTGTCCATGTTGAACACAGGGATACGCATCAGTTCGCGCATGGAAGGCACACCGATCAAGCGCATTTCGCCTGACTGACCGCCGGAGAGCAAGCCGTAATATTGGTCAAGCTCGCCCGGACCGACTTCGGAAGTCTGTTTACCCGGTTCGGCAGGGGCTTGGGCTTCGGCTTTGGATGCAGGTGCGGCACCTGAAGCAGCACCTGAAGCAGCAGCTTTGTCGCCACCCTCTTTGGAGCAGCCTGCCAATCCCAACAGACCGGCGCCGGCAATACCTGCGCCGGAAGCGGCGGCAGTACCTAAGAATGAACGACGGCTTAAACCGTTTTGTTCTAATTTTTCGTCTGACATACAATACTCCTTGGATAAAATTCGGCAGCCGGCGTTTTCAGACGACCTGCCGATCAAAAAAACGAATTTATGTTTATAAGTATGGTTACGGGTGGCGCGGCATTTTTTCAGAGTTCTTTAGGGGTTAAGATTATTTGCCGGCCGTAGGGCGGTTTATTTTTTCACAAACTGCACAACCTGTTCGGTAGGCTGCTGTTTTGCAGATGCGGTTTCGGGTTCGGCTTTCGCCGCCGCCTGTTTTTGTTTTTTCTTGTTGGTTGCCACAACTTGCGGACAACGTGTGTTATGGTGATACATGACTTGGCAGTGCAGACACTGGATACATTCGTTCGGATGAATGTCGCCTTCCGGTGCAATCGCCTGAACGGGGCATTCGTGCGTACAGATTTGGCAAGGGTTGCCACACATTTTGTAGCGGCGCAGCCAGTCGAATACGCGGAAGCGGCCTGGTAGGGCGATGCCTGCGCCCAACGGGCACAGATAGCGGCAGAAGAAGCGTTCGATGAACAAGCCGGCAACCAAGAGGGCAACGGCAAACGCGACAAACCACCATTCGCGGACGAATTTCAAAATAATCGCTGTTTTAAAGGGTTCTACTTCGGCAAATTTTTCAGCAGTGCCCAAATCATACAGCGAAATCGCCAATAGGCCGAAGAAAATCACATATTTAATCGCGGTCAGGCGTGTGTGCAGCAGGTGCGGCACGATAATTTGTTTCACGCCCAATTTTTTGGCGATGCGGTTGGTCAACTCTTGCAGCGAACCGAAGGGGCAGAGCCAGCCGCAGAATGTACCGCGGTTCCACAACAGCATGGTGGCGGCGGTAAACAGCCACAGGATGAACACAATCGGATCCATCAGGAAGAAGTCCCAACGGAATTCGGTTAAGACGGCGGAGAACAACGTCAGCGTATTCACGACCGACAGTTGAGCCTGGGCGTACCAGCCGATATAAACCAAGGTAAATGTCAGGAATGCCAGACGGAAACGGTCGTACCATTTTTCGTAACGGACAATCCAGTCTTGGAACAGGAATACCAAAAGCAGGATGGTCAATGCGATACTGACTACGATGATTTGACCCTGTTTCGCTTTCCACACTTGTTTCCAAAGTTGGTTGGATGCGCCGTCGTCGGCACTGGCTTGGTCGGCAATGCCGTTGCCAGTATCGGCAGCATCGGCTGCGGCGGCAGGTTCAACCGGTGCGCTGATTTCAACGGGCGGTGCTTTCGGGTCATCAACATAATAACCTTTTGGCAGTTCGTAATCCAAGTCAGCGGTTACGAACGCTTTGTCGTTTACGCTCAATACGCGTTGAACCATCAGCTGCAAACGCCAAGGTTCGGCAGCGTCGAATTCCACATTGGCAGGAATGGTAAACCACGATACTTCTTTAAAGTGGGGCGCACCTTCGGCAGCCAGGCTGACCAAGCGTTCGTGTTCTGCGTCGGTAAAGCGGAAGCTGTTTTCGCCCTGAATCATCTCGATACGGTCGAAAATACCGCCGCGGACATAACCCGAACCTTTCCAAGAATAGCGACCTTCACCTGCCACTAAGACAGCCTGTTGACCGGGTTGCAGACGGCTTTGCAGGTTTTTCCATCCTTGTTCGCCCAGCAGGCTTTTACCGATGGAGGGTTGGCTGACTACGGCAGTGTACAAATCGATAAAGGTATCGTCGCCTGCGCCTTGTTCGGCGTGGTCGGCAACACCGGCTTTGCCGCCTTTTTCAAACAGCTTGTTGATTTCATCCACTGAAATATGCAGATGACCGATGGCTTTTTGTTCCAGAAGGGCATTCCAAGATTGGATGTCCTGTTTGTCAGGATTGACAGCGCGGCGAGGGCGGGTTTGAGTTGCAGGTTCGGCAGCCTGTTGCGTATCCGCAGCATTGGCGGAGGTCGTCTGAACGGCTTTGTCGGTACCCAAACCATATTTGCCGGCAACCACTTTGAACGAACGCTGGATGCTGTCGTTAATTACCATCAACGTAACGGTCGCGCCGCTGATGATGTCCCCGGGGGCAATGCCCGGAGTAGGCGGATTCTTAATGAAATTCAAACCGATATATTTATCGATGAATTTATCCACGCGCGACTGCGGGATACCGATAAGCATAATCGGCTCATGGTGATCGACCAGCTTCGCACCGGCGACTGTTCCGTCGTTTGCCAAAGCCACCATCGTATCAATCGGTTTGCTCGAATAACCGCGCGTGTTGACCACGTCCGTTGTGATATACACCAAGCCCAACTGCTCGTCGCCCTTATAAACACGGGCAACCATAGGTTTGCCTTCAGGCTTGCCATAGCGGTCTGCACCCGGAAAAATTTCCGAAGGCTGGATTTTTGACAGGAATTCCGGCAAACGCTCGGCATAGGCGGGCAGTGTCGAAAACAGTAGGACAAATACGGCAAACATCGACAGCATCGTATTCAAGATGCCGGATGTGCGTTTCGTTTTAAGGCAGGACATGACTATCCCCGATTATTCGATACTCTAAACATTAATATTATATGAATCTACAAAACGCGATAGTTTGACTTATATCAAATTTACAAATCTTAAAACCTGGTTTTGGCGGTAAGTAATACTTTGTGATTATATGAAGATAGCGCTAATTTTGTTGCTCATGGAATAGAAAATTGAGTAATTAAATAAATCTTGGTTTTGTGGCGTATTGATATGTTTTCGATATAAGGTGGTAATCTGTAGTATAAGCAGATGAAGGAATACTGATTTGCTTGATATAGTGGATTAACTTTAAACCAGTACGGCGCTGCCTCGCCTTTCCGTACTATCTGGATTTTGGGGAATTTTGCAAAGGTCTCTATCTGTACTATCTGCGGCTTCGTCGCCTTGTCCTGATTTAAATTTAATCCACTATATCTTCAAGTTGCGGTTTATTGAGTAATCTTTAAATTCGTTCAATAGCAGTAAAAAAGGTCGTCTGAAAACCAAATTTGATTTTCAGACGACCTTTAGTGTTCCAACGCATTAAACTGCTATTTGCCTGCTTTCAGCGATTGCCACAGACGGACGCTCAGGCGGCTGGCATCTGTTGATTTGGGCGATACGATGAAACTTTTATCCATCAATTCCTTGGTTGGGAAAATAGACGCATCGCCGGTATATTTCTCGTCCATCAATGCGCGTGCAGGGCGGCTGGCAGGGGCGTAGGTAACGAAATTGCCGTTTTGCGCCGCAACTTCGGGATCGAGCGTGTGGTTGATGTATTTATGCGCATTGGCGGTGTTTTGGGCATCGCGCGGAATCATCAGGGAATCCACCCAGATGCCGACGCCGCTTTTTGGTGCTAAAACTTCGATTTCGACGCCGTTCTTCGCTTCTTGCGCGCGTGTTTTGGCGATGTTCAAATCGCCGCCATAACCGACTGAAACGCAAAGGTTACCCGCTGCCATATCGTCAATATAGCCTGACGAAGTGAAGCGTTTGATGTCGGGGCGCACTTTTTTCATCATATTGACGGCGGCTTTGATGTCGTCGGGGTTTTCGGTATTCGGGTCTTTGCCCAAATAATGCAGCGCGAGCGGGATTTGTTCGATGGCGCTGTCAAAATAGCTGATGCCGCAGGATTTCAGCTTTTTGGTGTATTCGGGATTGAACACCAAATCCCATTCGTTTTCGGGTAACTGCTCCGTTCCCAAGGCTTTTTGAACCAGTTTTTTGTTGATGGCGAGCGTGTTGATGCCCCAAAAATATGGTACGGCGTATTGGTTGCCAGGATCGACTTTTGCCATCATGGCAAGCAGGTCGGCATCGATGTTGGCGTAGTTCGGGATTTGGCTTTTGTCGATTTTTTGATACGCACCGGCTTTGATTTGGCGTCCGACATTGGCAATAGACGGGGCAACCAGGTCGTAACCGGATTTGCCGGTCAAAAGCTTGGCTTCTAGGGCTTCGTTGCTGTCGTAGTAGTCGTAGCGGACGTTGATACGCGTATTTTTTTCAAACGCGTTGAGCGTGGCGGGATCGACGTAGTCCGACCAGTTGTAGATATTGAGTTTGTCGGACGAAGTATGGGAAGAGGGGGCGGAAGATTCTGCGGCGGTTTGTTGTCCGCCGCTGCATGCAGTCAAGACGAGGCCGATGAGTGCCGCCGCCATTGAAGTTTTTTTCATGGATACAGTCCTTTTGCGAAAGAGGAAAACATTGCAGCGGTGGCAGCGGTTTATACGAACTGTCCACATGCAAAAGGTTAACTGTGGGGGCGGCCGGCATATGCCTCAGGCCCTTGATTCAGCAGGTTCGCATTAAACGGCAAAATCCCTGTCGGCGCAATAGGTTAGACAGGAAAATTTCTTCTTTTTTTCGTTGTTTTCAGCTATGGTTTTCTTCATAAACAAAAAAATATTCAGACGACCCAAAAAGGTCGTCTGAAAAAAGTTGCACTCACTTTATATTTCCATTTTCAAACGGAGGAAAAACGAAGTTTGAATCAGCAAAATTGTAGAACAGATGAATGTTAAGGATTGCCCCGATATCGGGTTGCTGAAATGCATATTTTATTTGAAATAAATAATAATTTTTCTCAAGATAAAAAGAGTTGTCTAATAACCCTAAAATCATTATGATGGAGTCTGGTACTTTTACTCAATTTTTAAATTTAAGGAGGACTCATGAAGAAAATATTGATTACTTTAACCGCAGCAGCCCTACCTTTTGCAGCGTCTGCCGAAGTTGTTCTTTATGGACAAGTGAAAAGCAGCATCACCGCAGGACAAGTGAAAATCAAAGGCAGTGAAGGTACTGAAAAAAGCGCGACCGCTACCCGCATCAACGACAATACTTCGCGCATCGGCTTCAAAGGCAACGAGAAACTTTCAGACGACCTCAAAGTCATTTGGCAGGTTGAGCAGCGTACCTCTATTTTAGGCGAATCCAACAGCCAACGTTTCGGCAACCGCAATTCCTTCATCGGTTTGGAAGGCAAGTTCGGTAAAGTTCGCGCCGGTAACATCGACAATATGCTCAACGAAATGGATACTATCGATCCGTGGATGTATAAAACCGACGCCATGGGTTTGGGTATCAACACCCGCACCGGCGTACGTACGACCTCTTTGCGTTATGACAGCCCTTCGTTCGGCGGATTCAAGTTCAACGCCTCCTACGCTCCGCGCGACAACCGCAATCCGGACGATAAATACGTACACGAAAAACCGAGCAAAGAGCAATATACTGCCGGTTTGATCTACGAAAACAACGGGTTTGCCACCAAACTGGGCTACGGTCATTATAAAGGCGCGTACACTGACAACAACGGCAAAGTCAAAGCTGCCCAAATCGCTAAGATTGAAAGCTATTACGACAAAGACAACCTGTTTGTCGGTGTGGGTGCGCAATACGCCAAAGGCCATGAAAGCGCGAACAAATATCTGTCCCACTTTACCGATGATTTCAATACCTACAAAGGTGTGGACATCACCAAAGATTCAGGTAAAGAAGAAGCTGTTAAGGTTGTAGATGCAGCCGTTACCGTAGGCTATACCTTCGGTAACTTGACCCCGCAGCTCAGCTATGCTCACGGTTGGGCGGCAAAAGGTGTGAACAGTGGTGAAAAACTTGTTGATAAATTCGACCAAGTAGTAGTTGGTGCCAAATACAAATTCAGCAAACGCACTTCCATGCTTGCTCATGCCGGCTATATGAAACTGGGCAGCAAAACCCGCCTGACGCCGACTCAAACAGGTTCTGTTGAACAAAAAGCTGTTTCTTTCGGCTTGGCACATAAATTCTGATTAGGCAGGACAAGTAGTCAGAAAATATAAAAGGTCGTCTGAAAACTCAGTTTGGGTTTTCAGACGACCTTCCTTAATTTGGTCTTTTGTTTCCCTGCATTCCGTTTCCCGATAAAATACACGCTTTCGATTTTGACTCTATCCGCCATGCCGACCGACCTTCAAGCCATCAACCGCCTGCTGCCGCAAACCCAGTGCCGAGAATGCGGCTATCAAGGCTGCCTGCCTTATGCACAAGCTTTGCTGCACGAGGATGCGCCTGTTAATTTGTGCGCACCCGGCGGGGAAGCGGTGATGGTGGACATTGCCGCCTTATTGGGTAAGCCGCGCGTCGCGCCTGTCAAAATCCAGCCCAAAGCCGTCGCCTTGATAGACGAAGCTGCCTGTATCGGCTGTACCGCCTGCATCCGCGCTTGCCCCGTCGATGCGATTATGGGCGCAAGCAAGTTCATGCACACCGTCATCAGCGACGAATGCACAGGCTGCGGACTCTGCCTCCCGCCTTGTCCGGTGGATTGTATCGACATGATACCTTCCGAACACGACTACCTTCCTGTTGCGCGTAGCCTAAGCCGTTCTTCCGAAGCACGTTTCGCTGCCGCCGAACACGCGCAAAACCGTTTTGATTGGCACACCGAGCGCAAAGCGCGCGACGAGGCGGAACGTAAAGCTATGCTTGCCGAGCGCGAAGCCGCCGTTAAAGCCAAGCAAGCGCAAATTCAAGCCGAAACCCAAGCTGCCGCCAAACCTGCCTTTAATCCCATGGATTTGATTGCCAAAGCCATGGCGAAAGCCCAATCCCAACAAGACAAACTGGTTGCTTCCGACAACCGTGAAGCTTTCAAAAACCGACAAATCGAAGAAGCCAAAGAGCGCGCCGAATTGCGCCGTGCCCAACGCGATGTCAAATATGGCAACGAAGAAGAAAAAGCCGCCGCGCTTGCCTATCTGCGCCGTTATAAAGCGGAGCAGGAAGCAGCCAAAGAAATACGATGATTTTGGTGGAGAGACTTTAAAGGTCGTCTGAAATAGGTTTTCAGACGACCTTTAAGCTAAATCGAATATGGGATTGATGATATGTTGGGGATAGTGCAAACAGTGTCTTTACTTTGAAATCCCCGATTGTCAGATACGCTTCCTAAACTTATCATTTCTCGCACACAAAACCTGATTTACGCCAAAGTCTCGGGTTGTCGTGTATGAAAACAGGCTGCACAAAACTGTTTTGTATGGTAAAGTTTGCTTTTAATAACTCGGCGGTTTAAAGCCGTCATTCAGGGGCTGTTTGAATTTAAAATCAGATTTATTGGAAACGCTGCATCATTTGCGCGGCGTATTTCGAGAAGCGGGCTGTGTGTCCGTCTGGTTTTAAATTCAAGCAGCCCTTTGCGTTTGCAAAAACAGATAGAAGGTAGATTCCCATGCAATCTTGGCAGCTTCCCGAACATGTTGCCGATGTGTTGCCGACCAACGCCCGACAGTTGGAAAGCGCGCGAGAGCAGTTGTTGACTTTGTTCCGAGTGCACGGTTACGAGCTGGTACAGCCTCCGCTGATGGAATACAGCCATTCCCTGCTGACGCACATTGACGCGGGTTTGTCTTTGAAAACCATTTTGGTGGTCGATCAGCTGAGCGGTCGGCAGTTGGGCATCCGCGCCGATATTACGCCTCAAGTGGCGCGTATCGATGCGCATCTTTTGTCTGCCAATCAAGGGATTAACCGATTGTGTTACGCAGGCCCTGTGTTGCACGCACGGCCGGAGGGTTTGCTCAATATGCGCGAACCTTTGCAAGCAGGGGCGGAGATGTATGGTTTCGCCGACATCAGAGCGGATATCGAACTGATTGACTTGATGCTCAAGAGCATGAAGATTGCCGATATGGGCGAGGTTTTGCTGTCGCTGGGTCATATCGGCGTATTCCGCGCTTTGTCCGATGCGGCGCATTTAAATGCGGAGCAGTCCAAAACGCTGCTTGCTTTGATGCAGGATAAAGATACCGAGGCGGTCGAAGCGCAGGTCAAGGCTTGGAAGCTGGACGGTATGTGGGCAAAAGCATTCTCGCTGCTGCCGCGTCTGTATGGCGGACGGGAAGTGTTGTCCGCCGCACGCGAACGATTGCCGGATTTGTCTGTGGTCGGCAGCGCCTTGGACGAATTGCAGGCAGTGTGCGACGCATTCCCGAATCAGAAAGTCCATATCGATTTGTCCGAACTGCGCGTCGACAATTACCACACAGGCTTGCTGTATGCGGCATACGGCTCCAATTTCCATGACGCGGTCGCTCGGGGCGGGCGTTATGACGGATTGGGCGAATATTTCGGCCGCGCACGTCCTGCGACGGGATTCAGTTTCGACTTGCGCAGCTTTATCGGACGTTTGCCCGCCATTGAGCGGCAGCCCGTCGTGTTGGTCGATGCGGACGATGCCGAAGCGGCACGCGAAGCAGTCGAAGCCTTGCGTGAACAAGGGCAGTGTGTCGTGATTGATTACGGTATCGGACACAACGCTTCGGAAGAGATTACAGGTCGTCTGAAAAAGTCGGACGGCGTTTGGCAGGTTGAGAAACTTTAAATACCCATTCATAGCGGATTAAAGGCAAATCAGGGTAGGGCGAAAAGCCGTCTTGGTTTGAAGTTGATTCACAATAATTTTTTAATATTAATAGGTTATATGGCTATGGCTAAAAATGTTGTAGTAATCGGCGCCCAGTGGGGCGATGAAGGCAAAGGTAAAATCGTTGACTGGCTGGCGGAAGAAACCAGCGGTGTTGTGCGTTTCCAAGGTGGACACAATGCTGGACACACTTTGGTCGTCGGCGGCAAGAAAACCATTTTGCGCCTGATTCCGAGCGGCATCCTGCATGAAAACCTGGATTGCTTTATCGGCTCCGGCGTTGTAGTTTCCCCTGAAGCATTGTTGGGCGAAATTGACGAATTGAACGCAGCAGGCGTGAAAAACGTTGAAGGTCGTCTGAAAATCGCGCCGACCTGCCCGCTGATCCTGCCTTACCACATCGCGCTTGACCAAGCCCGCGAAGCATCGCGCGGCAAAGGCAAAATCGGCACGACCGGTCGCGGCATCGGTCCAGCCTACGAAGACAAAGTGGCACGCCGCGCCATCCGCGTCGTCGATTTGCTGCATCCTGAAAAACTGCGTGAAAAACTGGATGCCGTCCTTGCCTATTACAATGTTCAACTGCAACATCTGCACAATGCCGAGCCAGTGAAAGCGGAAGACGTGATGGCGGTTATCGAAAAAGTCGCTCCGCTCATTACGCCGATGATTACCGACGTATCCCGCGTGTTGAACGAGAAAAACAAAAACGGCGAAAAACTGCTGTTTGAAGGCGCACAAGGCACGCTGTTGGACATCGACTACGGCACTTACCCCTTCGTTACCTCGTCCAACTGCTTGGCAGGAGCCGCTTCTGCAGGCGCGGGCGTAGGTCCGCAAATGCTGGATTATGTTTTGGGTATCGTCAAAGCCTATACCACGCGCGTCGGCTCAGGTCCGTTCCCGACTGAATTGTTTGACGAAGTAGGTGCAGGTTTGGCAGAACGCGGACACGAATTCGGCTCCGTAACCGGCCGCGCACGCCGTTGCGGTTGGTTTGATGCCGCCGCGTTGAAACGCTCCATCCAAGTCAACGGTATTTCCGGTATGTGTATCACCAAACTGGACGTGATGGACGGCATTGAAACCATCAATATCTGCGTCGGCTACGAATTGCCCGACGGCAGTAAAACCGACATCCTGCCTTGCGGTTCCGATGCGGTAGAAACCTGCAAACCGATTTATGAAACCATGCCCGGCTGGAGTGAATCGACTTTCAGCGTGAAAAGCTACGACGCATTGCCTGCAAACGCCAAAGCATATTTGAAACGTATCGAAGAAGTCTGCGGTGCGCCGGTAGCCATCGTCTCCACCGGTCCCGACCGCGAAGAAACCATTGTTTTGCATCATCCGTTCGCATAATGGTTTGATTGTAAAAGGTCGTCTGAAAACGATATTTCGGGTTTTCAGACGACCTTTTTGTATTAAGCGTGGTTAATCGGTAGCGTGAATATGAAAAACAGCCGCATATGCCTCAACAAATGAAAGGCGATTTCGTTCATATCAATATATAGTGGATTAACTTTAAACCAGTACGGCGCTGCCTCGCCTTGCCGTACTATCTGTACTGTCTGCGGCTTCGTTGCCTTGTCCTGATTTAAATTTAATCCACTATAAATACTTTATCCAACCCTCTGAAAAACTTTTCAGACGACCTGTAAACCTATATGATTGCACGGCGATACAAACAAAGGAGCAAATTCAATGTCAACAAACGAATACACGCAAATCGGCTGGATAGGTTTAGGCCAAATGGGCAATCCGATGGTAACGCGGCTTTTGAATGCCGGTATTGAAGTCGGTGTTTACAACCGCTCGCCCGATAAAATCGCTGACCTTGCGGATAAAGGTGCGAAAGTGTACGCAAGCACCGTCGAGCTTATCCGCGCTTATCCCGTTATTTTTCTCATGGTTTCGGATTTTGCGGCTGTGAGCGATATTTTAAGTGAGGAAGTTCGAAAAGAGATTGCGGGCAAAATCATTGTCAACATGAGCACTATTGCTCCGTCTGAAAATCTTGCCGTTAAAGAATTGGTCGAAGCTGCGGGCGGACAGTTTGCAGAAGCACCTGTTTCCGGTTCGGTCGGTCCTGCTACCAACGGTACGCTGCTGATTCTGTTCGGCGGAGAAGAAAGTGTGTTAACGCCTCTGCAAAAAGTGTTTTCCATTGTCGGCAAGCAAACTTTCCATTTTGGCGGGGTGGGGAAAGGTTCGGGCGCAAAACTCGTGCTCAACTCACTGTTAGGAATTTTCGGCGAAGCATACAGCGAGGCTATGCTGATGGCCCAACAGTTTGGTGTCGATACGGGTACCATCATCGAAGCCATCGGTAATTCCGCCATGGATTCGCCCATGTTCCAAACCAAAAAATCGCTGTGGGCAAACCGTGAATTCCCACCTGCCTTCGCACTCAAACACGCTTCCAAAGACCTTAATCTGGCTGTCAAAGAGCTGGAGCAGATCGGTAAGTCGTTGCCCGCCGTCGAAACCGTTGCTGAGAACTACCGCCAAGCAGTAACAGCAGGTTATGGAGAACAGGACGTTGCCGGTGTTTATTTGAAATTGGCAGAACGTTAGAAATAGCCTTATCTCAGAATATCGGTTTGAGGTCGTCTGAAAACGGTATTGAAGTTTTCAGACGACCTTGTTATCGCAGGCAATCACCCCAACTGCTTCAATCAGTTTCTCAACTTCACACTAAAGCTGCACCTCTAAAAGGATATTTCCCATGATGCAAAATGAAAAACAACATACTAAACCACAAGGCGAGCTTCTGCTGCGCACTGTTGCCATGCCGCGCGACACCAATCCCAATCAAGATATTTTCGGCGGCTGGATTATGTCTCAAATGGATCTGGGCGGCGGTATTTTGGCGGCGGAAATCGCACAAGGCCGTATTGTTACCGTAGCTGTTCAGGAAATGAATTTCATCCGTCCTGTGAAAGTGGGGAATGTCGTCTGTTGCTACGGCCGCTGCGTGAGCGTGGGTAATACTTCGTTGCAACTGAAAATCGAGGTTTGGGTAAAAACATTGATGAACGACCACCTTACTGAGGATCGCCAACTCGTTACGGAAGCTGTCTTCACTTATGTCGCCATCGACAGTGAAGGCAATAAACGTCCGATTCCGAAAGAGGATAATCCAAAACTGGAAGGCTTAATTTAAGCAAAAGGTCGTCTGAAAACGAGTTTCAGACGACCTTTTAATTTGGCATCGGCATTAAATTTTATAGTGGATTAAATTTAAATCAGGACA
>NZ_KV794977.1:24043-43938 GCF_001808875.1 Neisseria sp. HMSC064E01 | reverse complement strand
AGGCGAGGCAACGCCGTACTGGTTTAAAGTTAGTCCACTATATCCACTATAAAAACTTTCTCTTTAAAGGGAAAGCATAGTGATGCGGTAGGGTAAATTAAGTTTATTAGCAAATAAAAAGTCGTCTGAAAAATTTCAGACGACTTTTTCATGAAGAGTATCTTAACTGCCGATTAATTTCAAACGTTGACCGGGTGTCACACCATTGGTATTTCGATTCCAACGGCGGATATCGTTGACATCAACATTGAAGCGGTTGGCGATAGTGTTTAAAGTATCGCCTCTGCGAACGGTATAAGAAACGTTTCGGATGCTGTTTCGAGTTTTGGCGGGCGCTGCGGTAACGCGCAACAGCTGACCTTTACGAATGTTATTGCCTTTGATGTTGTTGGCGATAATCAAATCAGCAACGCTCAAGTTGTAACGGCGGGAGATATTGAACAGCGTATCACCATCCGCTACACGGTGCATACCGGCACCTGCGATTTGAGATTGCTGCTGATTACCCGCACGAGCCAAACGTGCCTCAGTGCGGCTTTGTTGTTTGGCGGTATTGGCGGCAATGCGCTCGCTACGTGCTTTGACTGCGTCAGACGCAACATTTTGCTCGCTCGCAGCTTGTGCGACTACTGTATTTTCAGTTTGAGTGCGAAGATTAGAGTCCACCAATGCCATCAGTTCATCAGCTGTTTCAGTAGCTTGAGCCGGAGTGGCTTGAGCAGTAGTCAACTCAGTAGTTGTATTCGCAGCAGTTTGCTCGACAACGGCAGGCTTGCTTTCAGCTTGAGCCAATTGGGCAAATATTTCAGGAATACGCTCTTCTTTGATATTGGTTGATGCCAAATCTGCAGAAGAGTTGGTTTGAACGGCTGCAGGTGCGGCAGTGATATCTGCTTTGGCGACAACCGTAGAAGCTGCGGAAGTGACTTTGCTTTCTTCGATAACAGGGGCTGATTGTGCAACCAAAGTTTCGGATACTGCTTTTTTGCCTAGAGCTACGTAATCGGTAGGCGTTGCGGCAACGGGCTTGATGTTTGCAAAATTCGTTGTAGGAATATTTGCTTTTGCCGTTTGAATAGGCGCCATTTCCGGCATATTGGAACGGTAAGTATCCGGTCTGTTATCAACATCAATGAACGAAAGCGCATCAGGTGTGGCAGAATTAGACGCTTCATTCTTGGCTACCAAAATACTGCGATCGGAAGACAGGGAATTATTACCCAAGCCATTCAGTCGTTTGATTTCGGAAACGCTCATGCCGGTTTCTGCTGCGATGGCGTTCAAGCTGGTATTGTTTCGAGATGTGTATACGTTCCAAGACAACAAAGTATCGGGATTTGCGTTTCGGTAGTTTTTCTCGAAAGAAGCCACAGAATCAACAGGCAGCAACAGGCGGCGATTGTTTTTCGGGATGAATACAGGCGCATTGAATCCCGGATTGAGTGTCAGCAATTCGCTTTCGCTGATGTTGGCGAAGCGGGCGATAGTGCTGTTGTCAATCGGCTTGTCGATGCTCAGGGATTTGAAATACGGCTGATTGTTGATTTCGGTGATATTCATGCCGAAAGTTTGCGGGTTTGCAACGATATTGCGTACGGCCAAGAGTTTGGGAACGTAATTCCGTGTTTCGTCAGGCATGCGCAGATTTTCGTAAATCGGCTCCAAACCTTGCGCACGCGCCCGATTGACGGCGCGACCGACATTACCTTCGCCCCAGTTGTAGGCAGCCAGTGCAAGAGACCAGTCGCCGAATAATCCGTGCAGGTATTGCAGGTAATTCAATGCTGCGTCAGTTGCTGCGTAGACATCGTGACGGCCATCATACAAAGGGGTTTTTTCCAAGCCGTAGTGGCGACCCGTTGCAGGCATAAACTGCCACAGACCGGATGCGCCGACATGTGATTTTGCTTTGGTAACAAATGCGCTTTCGATAAATGGCAGCAATGCGATTTCGGCAGGCATATTGCGTTTTCTGACTTCGTTGGCAATATGATACATATAGGGTTTGCTGCGGGTAATGGTGCGGTCGAAATAAGCACCATTGGCGGCAAATTTGCTTTCATGACGGCGAACAAGTTCGGAATTGACCTCGTTCATGCGGAAATCCTTGCGCAACGATGCCCAAAGGCTGCCCGTTCCGAAAGTTTGCGCTTTGGCTTGATCCAAAAGAGAGGAATTGAGGCGCATCATTGCCATACCTACTTGATCTGGTGTGGCATTTTGAGCGTATGCTGCGCCTGAAGCTGCGGATAAACTTGAAATGGTAAGTGCGATGGTTTTCAGTTTTGCCATGATGAATCAATAATTATCAATGATATAAGGTTAAATTTAGTCTACCCGATGGTACTGTTTGAAGATGTAGCCGTCAAGGTAAAGGGGGTGAAATTTACATATGCTTGAGTCTTAATGTTAAAATCTGTGGCATAAATACGGCGATTGCATTGTATTTTTCTATCGGACAGTAGAAATGAACGCATGAAACAGTTAATAGGATAACGACTATGGATGTATGGTTTGAAAATACGGCTATGGGGCGTTATGTTGCTCAAAACGAAGCTGCTTTTTTTGAGCAGCATTTACAATATTTCGACGGACAAACCGTCGTCCAGCAAGGCGGCGAATGGTTGAGGTCGTCTGAAAACGTGGTTGCCGTGCCCCGTGATGTATTGATGACGGCGGATGCTATGGCTTGGGAAAGTCATTCTATTGATGTGCTGCTGATGCCGCACAGTCATGAAACTGCCGCACTGTCGCAAGTGCTGCATGAAGCGTCCAGGGTGTTGAAACCTGAAGGGCGGTTGGTTTTGACGGGATTTAATCCGAAATCTTTGTGGTTTTTCAGTAAGTGGTTTGATGGAACGCGTTTGCCTAAAAAGGAGCATTGCCTGACTTTGCCGGCTTTGAAGCAGCGGTTGGCGGATTTGGATTTTGAGGTGGAGTTCGGAAAGTTTATGGTGTACCTGCCTGCGGTGAATTCGCAAAAGGGGCTGCGGTTTTGGCGTTTTATGGAGAAGGCGGGGGACAGGTGGTGGCCGCAGTGCGCGGCGGTGTACGGCTTGGTTTTGGTTAAACGTATGGCGGGGGTTACGCCGTTGCCGGAGTTTGAAAAAATATTGGGAACGCAGACAGTGGCTTTGGGGGCGGCGCGGATTTCAGATTGAGCAATGCGGCGTTGGTAAAGCCGGCATAACTGGTTTTCAGACGACCTTTTGAGGCTGAATATTTGAAAACGGTAGGTTTGACTCCATAAAAATAGCCTCTTCTATATTTGTCATTCTGCCCCGGATTGGCTGCTTTCTTCCTGTAAAGCCGATTGGTTGCAAATTGTCAGGCTGCGTCGGCATCGGTAGAATCGCAGGTCGTCTGAAAAGTCGATGTTGACTGTAATTAGCTTGAGGATAAAGAAAAATGCCGGAATTGCCTGAGGTGGAAACGACTTTGCGCGGTATCAGCCCGCATATTCAAGGTAAAAAGGTGGCGGATGTCGTGTTGCGCCAAACCAAGCTGCGCTGGCAGGTCAATCCGCAGTTGGCAGAGATTTTGGCGGGGCAGGAGGTGTTGAGTTGTCGTCGGCGGGCGAAATATCTGATTATCGGTTTTGCAACGGGTATTTTGTTGATTCATCTGGGTATGTCGGGCAGCTTACGGATTTTTACGGACGGCGACGCGCGGATTGATCATCCCAATAAACATGATCATGTGGACATTGTGTTTGCAGACGGAACGGTGTTGCGCTATCACGATCCGCGTAAGTTCGGCGCGATTTTGTGGTACGAAGGCATTGCGGAACATCATCCACTCCTTGAGAAACTGGGCCCCGAGCCGCTTTCAGACGACTTCTCCGCCAATTATCTGTATCAAAAGCTCAAAACGCAAAAACGCGCGGTCAAACTGGCTCTAATGGACAATGCCGTCGTGGTCGGCGTAGGCAATATTTATGCGAACGAAAGCTTGTTTAAAGCGGGTATTTCGCCGCACCGCCCAGCGGACAAGATTAAGAAAAAAGAATGTGCCGTTTTGGTGGAGACGATTAAGGCGGTGTTGCAGCGCGCGATTGAAACCGGCGGCAGCACCTTGCGCGACTTCGTTAACAGCGACGGCAAAAGCGGCTATTTTCAACAGGAATATACGGTGTACGGCAGGCACAACGAACCCTGCGTCCGTTGCGGCGGTTTGGTGCAGAAGGAAGTTTTGGGGCAGCGCGGGACGTTTTATTGTCCGAACTGCCAGAAATAATGTTTGAACCTGTTTTCAGACGACCTCTTTGTCATCTGGGTCGTCTGAAAATTTTATTGATATGATTTGATACACATAAGACGAAAAGAAAAACAGTTATGCACTCACGAAAAGCACCGTTTTTTACCCGTTTAGGCAGGTTGTTCCGCCTGACGGGATGGCTGTTCCGAACCGGAAGACATTTGCGCCGTATCGATGCCGGCAATCCTGCCGAACGCGATTATGCGGTCATCACTCTGGGCAAAGGCGCGCTGGAAGCCTTGGATATCGAATTGGAAATCGGCACGCCGCCTGCGGATAATGTGAAGGGTGTTTTGGTGGCGGCAAACCATGTGTCTTGGCTGGATATTTTCGCCATGAGTGCGGTGTATCCGAGCAGCTTTATCGCCAAGCAAGAAATCAAAGACTGGCCGGTCTTGGGCAAAATGGGGCAAAACGCAGGCACGGTGTTTATCAACCGAAATTCCCGACGCGATGTCGAGCCGATTAACCAAGCCATTTGCGCCGCGTTGAAAGCCGGGCAGAATGTCAGCTTTTTCCCCGAAGCGCGGACTTCTTTGGGCTTGGATATTTTGCCGTTCAAAGCCGCGCTCTTCCAATCCGCCATCGATGCCGACGCGCCTGTTCAGGCAGTTACGCTACGCTATTATGATGATACTGGTAAAAGGACGACTGTGCCGTCTTATGCACAAGTCGATTTGGTGCGCTCACTTTGGCGCATCGTTTCCATGAAAAAGCTGCGTATCCGTATCGATTTTGCCGCCCCGATTCGCCCCGGCAAAGACGAAGACCGCTTTATGTTGAAAGACAAAGTAGAAAGCAGCATCCGTGAAGTCGTATTGTCCGACGCACACGATTCCGAAAAATAATTCCAAGCCAGGGGCTTGTTTTCTTTCAGACGACCTCTATTTAAATGAAACGTTCGCAGGTTGAGTTTCATAGTTTCAGGTAATTAATATTATTTGAACTATAAATTATACAAATCAAACTCCCTGCGCTAGAATGCACACATTCACTCGTATCATTCCCTAAACCTAAAATTTCAAGGAGATCCAAAATGGCTTTGCAAGATCGTACCGGTCAAAAAGTACCTTCCGTCGTATTCCGTACCCGCGTGGGCGACACTTGGAAAGATGTTTCCACTGATGACTTGTTCAAAGGTAAAAAAGTAGTCGTATTCTCTCTGCCCGGCGCATTTACTCCGACTTGTTCTTCTTCCCACCTGCCACGTTACAACGAATTGTTCGGCGCGTTCAAAGAAAACGGCGTTGACGCAATTTACTGCGTATCTGTAAACGATACTTTCGTGATGAACGCTTGGGCTGCTGAAGAAGAAGCTGACAACATCTACATGATTCCTGATGGCAACGGCGAATTTACCGAAGGCATGGGTATGCTGGTCGGCAAAGAAGACTTGGGCTTCGGCAAACGTTCTTGGCGTTACTCCATGCTGGTTAACGACGGCGTGGTTGAAAAAATGTTCATCGAGCCTGAAGAGCCGGGTGATCCTTTCAAAGTGTCTGACGCTGACACTATGTTGAAATTCATCGCTCCTGACTGGAAAGCTCAAGAGTCTGTTGCCATCTTCACCAAACCTGGCTGCCAATTCTGCGCTAAAGCTAAAAAAGCTCTGCAAGACAAAGGTCTGTCTTACGAAGAAATCGTATTGGGCAAAGATGCAACTGTTACTTCCGTTCGCGCCATTACCGGCAAGATGACTGCTCCTCAAGTCTTCATCGGCGGTAAATACATCGGCGGCAGCGAAGATTTGGAAGCTTACTTGGCTAAAAACTAATTGCCTGATGCTTGAGACGGTTTAAACAAAGCCGTCTGAACAGAAAAATAGAGTTATTCAGACGATACGCTACACGGTCGTTCTGAATAGCTCTATATTTACAAGTAGAATTTGAGATTATTGTTTTAAATCAAGATTTTTAAAATGACTATTGATTTTGTATTATCGATAGTTTATTCAAGAGGTCGTCTGAAAACCCGATACGCTTCACGCTGATACCGCTTCGGACGCTCAACAAAAAAAGGACAAAGATTATGAAAAAAATTCAAGCAGATGTCGTCGTAATTGGCGGCGGTACTGCCGGCATGGGCGCGTTTCGCAATGCCCGTTTACATTCGGATAATGTTTACCTGATTGAAAACAATGTGTTCGGCACGACCTGCGCACGCGTGGGCTGTATGCCTTCCAAACTCTTGATTGCCGCCGCAGAAGCGCGCCATCACGCATTGCATACCGACCCGTTCGGCGTGCATTTGGACAAAGACAGCATTGTCGTCAACGGCGAAGAAGTGATGCACCGCGTCAAATCCGAGCGCGACCGTTTTGTCGGCTTTGTCGTTGCCGATGTGGAAGAGTGGCCTGCCGACAAGCGCATTATGGGTTCGGCTAAATTTATCGACGAGAATACCGTCCAAATCGACGACCATACCCAAATCACGGCAAAAAGTTTCGTGATTGCTACCGGCTCGCGCCCCGTTATCCTGCCGCAGTGGCAGCCTTTGGGCGACCGTTTGATTATCAACGACGACGTTTTCTCATGGAATACGCTGCCTAAGAGCGTCGCCGTGTTCGGACCGGGCGTTATCGGTTTGGAACTGGGTCAGGCATTGCACCGTTTGGGCGTGAAAGTTGAAATTTTTGGCTTGGGCGGCATCATCGGCGGCATTTCCGACCCCGTCGTTTCAGACGAGGCGAAAGCCGTGTTCGGCGAAGAATTGAAACTGCATTTGGATGCTAAAACCGAGGTCAAACTTGATGCGGACGGCAATGTAGAAGTTCATTGGGAGCAAGACGGCGAAAAAGGCGTATTTGTTGCCGAATATATGCTGGCAGCCGTAGGCCGCCGTCCGAACGTTGACAATATCGGTTTGGAAAACATCAATATCGAAAAAGACGCGCGCGGCGTACCCGTTGCCGATCCGTTGACCATGCAGACCAGCATTCCGCATATCTTCATCGCGGGCGACGCGTCCAACCAACTGCCGTTGCTGCACGAAGCTGCTGACCAAGGCAAGATTGCCGGCGACAATGCGGGCCGCTACCCGAATATCGGCGGCGGTTTGCGCCGCAGTACCATCGGCGTGGTGTTCACCAATCCGCAAATCGGCTTTGTTGGTTTGAAATACGCGCAGGTTGCCGCGCAATACCAACCTGACGAATTTGTCATTGGCGAAGTATCGTTTAAAAACCAAGGCCGCAGCCGCGTGATGTTGGTAAACAAAGGCCATATGCGCCTGTATGCCGAAAAAGTCACCGGCCGCTTCATCGGCGCGGAAATCTTAGGCCCGGCCGCCGAACATTTGGCGCACCTGTTGGCATGGGCGCATCAAATGAAGATGACCGTTCCGCAAATGCTGGATATGCCGTTCTACCATCCCGTTATCGAGGAAGGTCTGCGTACCGCGTTGCGCGATGCCGATGCGAAGTTGAAACAGGCTTGATGGGTTGACCTCATCAATCTGCTAGAATGAAAGGTCGTCTGAAAACCTGATTTAAGGTTTTCAGACGACCTTTTTTGTCTTTACGTTGCGGAATAAAATCAGTTGCTGGGTAATGTGTAGTTGGATACTTGTATTCGACGAATATTTAATGCTTCTGCTTCCTTTAGGTGTTGTGGCAGATGGAGATGTCAGATTCAAGAATCTGACCTACGGCAGGTTTGTCTGCCGGAACGAGAGGTCGTCTGAAAACTTGGATTTGAAGGCGAGTGTTCTTTAAATTTTGATTATTCATCAAAGCCTGTTCAGATGGTTGATATAAGCTGGGTTCTGTATGTTGCAGGACTCGGCTTTTTTCATTTTAAACAGTATAGTCCTTAGACATCAGTAATAATCAAAAGGGAAGGGGATTGTTGGTTTCGATTTTAACTAACTCTCTCTGCGCTATGCGTTTCTTAAAAATCCATTGCATTTTCACTCAATCCATTAACATTTAGCCTTGTTGGAAACGCAGTTTGTTTGTTAGTATTAAGCCCATTGCCGTTACGTCCGCATCACGGCGGCGACGGAGAATCTCCACACAGAAAGGACACATATCATGGCTAAATTATTGGTCGTTCCGGTATCTGCCGGTTTGGACGCCGCTGCCGCAAGCAAAGCCTTTGCCGCAGCCTTGGGTGCGCAAGTTTTCCAACCGCTCGACGCATCCGCCGAAACCCTGTTGGCGCAAGGCAAAAGCGACGACTGGTTTGACGCTGTGGTCGGCAAAGCCGTCGCACTCAATACCGACAAACTCGTTATCGAAGGTATCACCCCCGATGCGGACAAACTCTTCCTGTCCGGCAAAAACGTCGAGCTGGCACTGTCTTTGGATGCAGGCGTAGTCTTGGCATTGCAATCTGACAGTGCCGACGCAGCCGAAGCGGCACACCGAATCAACCTTGCCAAACAGCTTTACACCAACTCTCCGGGCCTCTTGGAAGGCTTCATCATTGAAGGCGCGGCAGCATCCGTAGGCGAAGAAGTTGCCCGCCTGACCGGACTGACGTTCTACGGCTCAAGCAGCGCGCTCAAAGACGTATCCGCTTTGGCAAAACGCGAAGCCTCCCGCCTGTCTCCCGCCCAATTCCGTTACAACCTGATTGATTTTGCCCAAAAAGCCGATATGCGCATCGTCCTGCCTGAAGGTGCGGAGCCGCGTACTGTCGCCGCAGCCGCCATTTGCCACGAAAAAGGCATTGCCCGCTGCGTCTTGCTTGCCAAACGAGAAGAAGTTGAAGCCGTTGCCAAAGAACGCGGCATCAACCTGCCTGACTCTTTGGAAATCGTCGATCCTGCTACATTGATCGAACAATACGTCGAGCCGATGTGCGAATTGCGCAAATCCAAAGGTCTGACGCCTGAAGATGCCCGCAAACAACTGCAAGACACCGTCGTCCTCGGTACCATGATGATGGCACAAAACGACGTCGACGGCTTGGTATCCGGCGCCGTTCATACTACCGCCAACACCATCCGCCCCGCCTTGCAGCTGATTAAAACCGCACCGGGTGCCAGCCTCGTGTCCAGCGTATTCTTCATGCTGCTGCCCAACCAAGTCCTCGTCTTCGGCGACTGCGCGGTTAACCCGAACCCGACACCCGAACAGCTTGCTGACATCGCCATCCAATCCGCCGATACCGCCAAAGCCTTCGGTATTCCGCCAAAAGTTGCCATGATTTCTTACTCCACCATCAACTCAGGCAGCGGCCCTGATGTCGATGCCGTGATTGAAGCGACCAAACTGGCGAAAGAAAAACGCCCGGACTTGGAAATCGACGGCCCGCTGCAATACGATGCGGCTACCGTGCCTGAAATCGGCAAAACTAAAGCGCCTGAAAGCACCGTCGCTGGTCAGGCAAGCGTCTTGATTTTCCCGAATCTCAACACCGGCAACTGTACCTACAAAGCCGTACAACGCAGCGCCAACGTCCTGAGCGTCGGTCCGTTGTTGCAAGGTTTGCGCAAACCGGTCAACGACCTCTCCCGCGGTGCATTGGTAGAAGACATTGTCTTCACCATCGCCCTGACAGCGGTTCAGGCAAAACAAATGGCCGGCTGATTGCTTGATTCTTTAAAGTAAACAAAGGTCGTCTGAAAATCCTTAAAATAAGGTTTTCAGACGACCTTTAAACTCTATTTCCCCGAATTGAAAAATCCTTTGTTTGTAGAGCATAGAGAAGGAAGGGGGTATCTTGCTCAAAAGGAAAATTTCAAAATTATAGTGGATTAACTTTAAACCAGTACGGCGCTGCCTCGCCTTTCCGTACTATCTGTACTGTCTGCGGCTTCGTCGTCTTGTCCTGATTTAAATTTAATCCACTATATCACCGCTTCGATGGAATAATCTATTTGATGTACAGAAGTTAGCAAACGTGGCAAGTGTATGTGTTTCGCAGCCCAGTATTGACCGAGGTCGTCTGAAAATCTCGATAGGGGATTCAGATAACTTTTTCTTCTTCCTCGTTCCAAAAATCATAAAAGTTAAACCATTGCAGCGGATTTTGCGCGCATTCTTGCGCCAGGATATCGGCAAAGCCCTGCATGGCGGCGGTAACGGCGGCTTCGCGGTTGCCGCGTTTCCAGTCGGAAGTGTCGGTGAAGCGGCGCAGTTTCAAATGGTAGCGGCCGTTTTGTTTGATGCAAAACAGCGTGTTCACCTGCGTTTTCAAGAGCGCCGCCAAGAGCCATGCGCCTTGCGGCATGGGGGCGGTATGGCCTAGAAAGTTGATGTCGGCGGTTTTTTCGCCGCGCACGGGTACGCGGTCGGCGGCAATGGCTATCCATTCGCCGTCTTCGATGCGGCGGTTCAGCTCCATCATCAGGGTGGGATCCAAATCCGTGACCTGAATCAGGCGGATGTGTTCCGCACCCGCTTTTTGCAAGGCTTCGTTGAACGCCTGCGCGTGTTTGCTGTGTACCAACACATTGAGCCTGAAGCCTTTATGGTGCGATACCAGCGCGCGGCAGACTTCGGTGTTGCCCAAGTGTGAGCAGGCGAAAATCTGCCCGCGTACCGAATCGCTGATTTGCGCATAAACGCCGTCCGGGTCTTCGAGTACTAAATCTTCATAACGGATTTTGCGCTGCCACACGGCAAAACGGTCGCATATTGCCTCGCCGAACGCGATAAATTGTTTGAATACGCTGTGTTTCGGCAAAACGGTATCGGGATAGGCCGTCTGAAGACGGGTTTGATACCGCAGGATATGGCGGCGCGGCTTGGGCGCGGTGGCGTAGAAATACAGCACCACAAACCAGATGCACGGCCTCATCAGGAAGGCGGGCAGATAACGCACCATCAGCGTGGTCAGGGCGAGAAACAGGCGGCTGCCGCGTTCGGGCTGCGCCGCCCAGTGGTTTTGCGTGTTGTCGGTCATGGTTTCAGACGGCCTTTCCGAATAAAGCGCCCAAGCGCCGCCGCAACATCCCTAAAAACAGCCGCGTGTGCATTTTGCTGATGCGTACGTTGTCGGCGAAGGCGTTGAAGTGGGACACGCCGTCGGCGGCGTATTGCACGGGCGTTTTAATCCAAACCGGCTTGACGCCGCGCCAGTACAGGCGGATGAGGATTTCGGTGTCGAAATCCATGCGGTCGCCCACGGTTTCTTCGCGGACGACCGACAGCGCGGGGGCGAGCGGGTAGAGGCGGAAGCCGCACATGCCGTCTTTGATGTCGCAAGACCAAGTGTGCAGCATGTTCCAGAAGTCGGTAATTTTGCGCCCGTACAGCCGCGCTTTAGGCGCGTCGCCGCCGTATTGCGGCCAGCCGCAGACGACGGCTTCGGGGTTTTGTTCTGCCGCCGCCAAGAGTTTGGGCGTGTCGTCCAGATGGTGCTGCCCGTCGGCATCGACCTGCAAAACATGGCTGTAACCGTTTTCTTCGGCGTATTTCAAACCGGTTTTGACCGCCGCGCCTTTGCCGCCGTTGATGGGGCGGTAAAGGACGTGGATGCCGTCTGAAACCAATGCCTGCAATACGGGTTTGCATTCTTCGCGCGAACCGTCGTCCACAATCAATACGTCCAAACCGAAGCCGTGCATGGTCTGTGCGACGCGGGAGATGGCGGCGGGGTGGTTGTAGTGGGGGATTAACACTAGGGTTTTCATGGGGATACCGTTTTTCAGACGACCTTCTCGCAGCGCAAGATGCTGTGTCCGCGTCCGATGCCGTCTGAAATTTCCGCCACTTTCAATCCGGCGTTTTCAACGCAGCGTATCAGGTCTTCGGAATGGAAGATTTTGCTGTTGCCGTTGGCCATGGCGGTGAAATACAGGCTGGTCATGGTCAGGCAGTAGGCGGCGGTTTCGTATTGCTGCCTGTCCCAGCAGGGCTCCATGATGTAGAGGCTGGTGCGGCTGCCCATGGAAGCGGCGGCGCGGCGCAGGATGCCGGTGACTTGTTCTTCGCTGAAACAGTCTAAAAACTGGCTCATCCAAATCGCGTCGAAACCTGTCGGGAAGGGGGCTTCGGGGTCGAGCAGGTTGGCGGGGTGGGCATGGATGCGTTCCGCGCCGGTTTTGCCCTTGGTCGCTTCGCGCATCAGGGCGATTTGTTGCGGCAAATCCATGATGGTAACTTCGACTTCGGCGTTGTAGCCGACGCATTGTTCCGCCCAGCGGCCGGTGTTGCCGCCGACGTCGAGCAGTTTTTTCACCGGTTTGGCGAACACGGTTTTCAAGGCTTCGGCAAAGGAATTGTCGGAATAATAGTGGTCGAAGGCAAACCATTTTTCCTGCGCGACGCTCGGCAGCGAAGACAGGCCTTCGTAAATTGTTGGCCAACTACCAAAAACTTTCAGCCCTTCGGGTTTGCCCGTTTGCAAGGTTTTTTCCAAGTCAAACATACCTTGGTAACAGATTTCCTGCGTGAAATCCATGTTCACGCGCGCCATTTTGTCTTTCAGTAAGAACCAGCCCGCTTTGCTGATGAAATAGCGGTTGTCGCGGGTATGTACCGTGCCGATGGAGAGCGAGGCTTCCAGCAGCACTTGCGCGGCGTAATTGCTGATTTGCGCTTTCTCGGCGATTTCGGCTTGAGTAAGGCCGTCTGAATGGTTGTTCAGCAAATCCAAAATGCCGAATTTCACCATCAGGCGGGATACTTGGAACACAATCGGCGCAAAGGCGATTTCCTGCGCCAAACGCTGCGCTTCGCCTGCGGACTGGTGTTCTTCGGAATAACGTTGTGCTAGTGCTGGAAAAAGTTGCATATTTTCTATCTTTTCATTTGATTATGGGTTGTTATTAGGTTTGAGCGGGATTGTCCCCGATTTGCAGGTTTTCCTCTTCCCGCAGGAGAGGGCGGAACCTAAAAAAGCATTTTCAGACGACCTCGAATACAATCCGCCCCGAGGCGCACGGATTGTCGCCGTTGCTGACTTTAAAGCTCAATTTGTTTTTGGCTTCATCGTATTTCAGCTCCACCGACACTTCGTCATGCGGACGGACGAACTGCTGGTATTTTAGGTTTTCCACGCGGACGACGCGCTGCCTGCCCCACGGATGACGCGCCGCCAGATCGCGCACCCATTGCAGCTCGACGACGCCCGGTACGAGCGGGAAAGTGGCGAAATGGCCGCCGAAATAGACCAAATCGAGCGGCACGCGACCGATGAAGGTTTCGGCGGCGGTTTCTTCTTCAGACGATGTTTTTGACCAAACAGGCGATGTTTGGACGACGGTAAAGGTCGTCTGAAAATCGGCGGCGGCGATTTTAGCCTGAGCGTTGCGCGGCAGGCTGTCGGCGAAACGCCAGTAACGGGGCAGGGCGATGGTGTCCTGCGTGGCGGCCAAGTGGCGTTTGAGCGCGTCGGCGACGGCGGCACGGCCTTTCTCGCGCAGGGCGGCGATACCGTCCACGTTCAACGCCGCCCATATGGCGATGCGCTGATGTTGCGGGTGGCGGCCGCAATGGGCGTCGGCAATCCACGGATGCCGTAAAAGTTCGTGTTCGATTTGGGTCAGCGACACGCGTTTGTCCTCAAATTTGATGATGCGGTCTTGGCGACCGAGCAGCAGGAAACCGTCGTGTTGCGGCTCGATTAAATCGGCGGTCTGGCGGCGTTCGGGCGACCACGGCGAAGATGCCCACAATGCGCCTTCTGCGTTCTGCCCGATTTCTACGCCGGCAAACGGCCGCCATGCGCGGCTTTCCCGACGCGACGCAATCACGCCGGTTTCGGTGCTGCCGTACACTTCAAACGGGCGGACGGCAGCCTGTTGCAGCAAATCCGCCGTGGCT
The DNA here is from genome assembly GCF_001808875.1 of Neisseria sp. HMSC064E01. NCBI lineage: Bacteria > Pseudomonadati > Pseudomonadota > Betaproteobacteria > Neisseriales > Neisseriaceae > Neisseria > Neisseria sp. HMSC064E01. The sequence goes on along the minus strand of NZ_KV794977.1, from coordinate 29,966 downwards.
TCGGGCAGCGCGCCGCCTGCCGACACGATGCCCGCGATTTTATGGCCGATGCTCTGCCAGTTGCGGTTTTCACCCAAGCGGTTGAGTACCGCCGGACTGGCAATCCACACCACTTTTTCATGCGCCGCCGTGCTGGCGAGCAGGTTTTCAGGATAAACCGCCTGCCGCCGCTCCATAGGCCAGCCCATTGTCAGCGCAAGCGCGAAACGGAAAGTGAAGCCGTAAAGGTGTTGCGGAATAACGCTGCCGATAACCGTTTCCCTGCCGCGTCCGAATGGCAGCGCGTCCGACAACATCAAGGCTTCCGCCTGCATCTGCGCGGCGGTTTTCACAATCACCTGCGCCTCGCCGCTGGAACCCGACGTTTTCAGCCACGCCTCGGCATGGTCCGGAATCAGATGCTTTTCAGGGGTAGGCGTCGGGTTTTCAGGCGATGTGTGTGCCGGTAAATCGGGCAGGTGCCACACCGGTGGGTTGGATTGCACATTCAACGGCTGTCCCGATTCATCGCGTTGTTCGGTTTGGCTGCCCAACTTACTTTGCAAATCTTCGGAATCCGTTAAAAACACATCCGCCGTCCGCCCCCAGTCCAAATTGTCCCGCGCCAGATTCGGCAGCAGCAACACCCGCCCGCCCGAATGCCACACCGCCAACACGGCGCAGACAAACAGCGCGGCATCGTCAAACCACAACGCGGCAGTTTGCACGTTTGCCGTTTTCAGACGACCTGACAGCCGGAAAATTGCACGGTTGAAATCAGCACGCGTCCAATTCGGATGAGTGGCGATAAGGTCTTGTTGGGGTAGGTCGGGGGATAGGATTTGGGTCAGGCGCATGCAGTAGTTTCTCTAAAAATAGTTATTCTAATGAAATTTTTTCAATTTATTTCCAGTACGATGTTGCAATAGGCGCGAAGAAGATAAAGGAAAATAATAAATATATAAATAAAAATAGAAGTTTATATTTATTTTCTGGTTTGATTGAATTAAATGGAGATTTTAAAAAAGGGAATCTGTACATTAAAAATAAGGCTATAAAAGATATAATATTATTGATAATATAATTAAATAATATTTTATAAGTTATATTTAATGGTAATTGAATTTGAAATAAAAGTATAAAGAAAAATGCTCCAATTCTAATTCCAATTAGAGTTGAAATATATGTTAAAACTAAGTTTGGCATCCAAATGGTAAAAAGTTTAATAATTTTATTCTTTATGTGAAAAATACCTAATTTTTTGTTATAATAAAAAGAAAATATCATAGTTAAAATTAAGAATACTCCTGATATAAGTGTAAATACTGCAATGCTTTTAGGAGCCATATGTTCAGATATTAGCGCTAATAGATATTCTTGATATTTAGGGAAGGAAAGTGTTATGGATAAACAAATAAATGCTAGGAAAAAGCCAAGTACTAATCCTATGAAATTATCTTTAAAGTCTAAAATATTTGTTATGGCATTTTTGCCTCTGACTTTTAAATAAGCAAAAATTTTTTTACACATTAAAAATCCTTTCAAGGTTCTATAGCTTAGGAAAAGAACGGGTCGATTACACTTTTTATGCTAAACGTCTTTTATTCTCTACAAAAACAAAAATGAATGTTTAGTGATTTTTTAGAATCATCAAGAACGATGCGGCAAATGGGTCTTCATGCAAAATCCGAGAAGTGTAAACAATACTAGAATTTCTTACATGTAGGTTATATCAAATTCTATCTGAGTATTGTGATTCGGAAACACTTTTATTTTTTAAACCGTATTCTTTTGTAAACAATATTTGATTTTCAAACAGATTATAACTTAATGAAATGGTTGATAGATACGTTTTCAGACAACCTACACCTTCAATACGGCTTTCCGATACACCCACTCTCCAGCAAACAAAAGCCCCATCAACACATACGACACGATGCCGGTATAAGCCGCCCACCAGTCGTAATATTGCAAGCCTGCCAGAATGGCGGCGGTTGCGCCGTTGAGGATGAAGAAGCCGCACCAGATTTGCGTAACGCGGCGGGTGTGGCGCACGCCTTCGGGGGGCAGGTCGGGGTGTTGCAGTCGGGCGAGGCGTTCGATGACGGTTTGTTTGGCAAACAGGCTGCCGCCGAAAACGGCAAGCATCAGCGCGTTGACGGCGACGGGATACCAATACATCGAGTCGGGTCGTCTGAAAACCATTACGGCGGCGAAAAAGGCGGCAAGGATAATCGCCGTAATGCGTTGGGCTGTGGTTTGCGGCATGGCGGCACGTATCAGCCACAGGATGCACATGGCGGCGGCAAGCCAGAAAAATGCGCCGTTTTCTCTGCCGTAATACCATAGGAGCGGATAGGCGAGGCTGGCGAGGGTCAGTAGGAGTTTTCCTAATATTTTCATGGTTGTTGTTTTTCAGGCGAGTTTCGTTGAGGGGTCGTCTGAAAATGTCGGGGTAAGGGGGCGGGGCAGAAATTCTCAGAGGATAAGCTCTGAGAATTTCTGCGATATTGGATTATTCGTTTTCTTCCTTATTTTTATTTTTTTCAAAGGCTTCATATTCTACGAGCAGCTTATAGTATTTTGGATAAAGCTTGGCAATGCGTTTACGGTTTTTCGGGGTACAGAATTTTGCCACCTCTTTGGGTTCATGAGATTCCGGATAGCGGGAATAAAATTGAGTTTGCTCTTGTTCGGTCATTTTTTTGACCGTTGGGCAGATAGGGGACATTTCTGATTTGCTGTTGGCAAATCCAGCCATATTCCATGCCACTATGCCGTTGCGTTCAGTCTCATCGTTTGCCTCTTTTTCACAAAATTCCATATCGTGATACATATCAAATGAATCATGAATGACTTGCATACACTCGGCATGTGTCATTTTTTTGATAAGGGAAATTTCAGCGTGCGCAGACAAGGCGGGGAGTAAGAGCAGTAGGGTAATGAGTTTTTTCATAGTGTTAGTTGTATAGTGGATTAACTTTAAACCAGTACGGCGCTGCCTCGCCTTGCCGTACTATTTGTACTGTCTGCGGCTTCGTCGCCTGGTCCTGATTTAAATTTAATCCACTATATATTATGGATAAGTGAGAAAGGTTGATGTTGTTTATTGATGTTCAGACGACCTTGCCGATTGACAAGGCCGTCTGAAAATATGCCGATTAAAATCAGAATCAGGAATCTTGCGCCTGTACTTTCAAAACCGCCTGAACCACGTCTTCTACGGTGCGCACGTTGCGGAAGTCTTCGGCTTGCAGTTTGCGGCCGGTTTCGCGTTTGATGTGGTCGATGAGGTCGATGGCGTCGATGCTGTCGATTTCCAAATCTTCGTAGAGGTTGGTCTCGGGTTTGATGCGCTCGGGTTCGATTTCAAACAGGTTGACCAGTGCATCGGTCAGAAGGGTGCGTACTTCTTGTTCGGTCATATCGCTTCTCCTTTATGCCTGACGGCTTTTGACGAATTCTGCCAGTGTTTTGACGTTGGCGAAGTTTTCGCGCAGGTTGTCGTTTTCGCCGTCGAGCTGGAAGCCGAAGGTTTTTTGCACTGCCAAACCGAGTTCCAGCGCGTCGACGGAATCCAGCCCCAAGCCTTCGTCGCCGAAGAGCGGGTCTTCGCTGCCGATGTCGGCGGCGGTGATGTCTTCCAGCCCCAAGCTGTCGATGATCAATTCTTTGATTTGGTTTTCTAAGTTATTCATGTGGTTTTCCTTGTGAAATAGTCTTGAAGGTATTCGTTTAAACGCCTTGCGGCAATGGGTAGGGGTTTTTCCGCCAGCCATTCTTCGGGCAGGATGTCGTCACCGACGGTGATTTCATAGTGGATTTTGTGTGGCGGTATTTTGTACCAAGGCTGGCCTTTTTTGAAATTGGGCGGCGTCATTTTGATGCACACGGGGGTGATGACCGATGCGCTGCGCAAACCGAGCGATACCGCGCCACGGTGCATTTTAACCTGTCCGTCCCAGCCTGTGCGCGTGCCTTCGGGGAAAATCAGCATACTTTGCCCGCTTTTGAACACGGCGTCGATTTCTTCCAACATTTCCATGCTTTCGTCGTTGGGGATGTAGCCGGAAGCGATGATCTGGCTCTTCATGCTGGGATTGTTCAACAGGTCTTTTTTGACCAGTACGTTCGGGTCGGGAAAGTGGCTGACCATTAAGACGACATCTAGCAACGAGGGATGGTTGGCAAGGACGAGCTGCCCCGGCCGGCCGAGTTTTTCCAAGCCGTTGAAACGGACGCTCAATACGCCCGACCATTGCAGATAGCCGACGAAAAAGCGCCAGACTTTCCCTATCATGTGCCGCGCTTCAAGTTGGCGTTTGATGTCGCCTTTGGTGGATTTGAGCGTGTAGGGCAAAAGCGCGATTTTGAACAATACGCCTGCAACGCCGAAGAGGATGAAGCCGAACAGGGTGGCGAAGAAACGGCGGCAGTAGTCTAGGGTTTTCATGGTTTTTTGCACCATGTCCATCGGCGTTTTTCATGTTGCCATTCTGCTGAAAGGTCGTCTGAAAGTAAGAAACGGATCCAGTCGAGCGCGCCCCAGTAATCGGCTGACAGCAGGTCGGACGGGTTTTCAGACGACGTGTCGTCGACATCGAGGCTGAGCGTGTAGCCGTCTCCCTGCGTCAGTACAAGCGAAAGGGCGTAGGCAAACGGGGCGCGTGTGGCGTGGACGGGATAGTCGTCGGACAAAGGGTCGTCGGCGATTAAGACTAACACGGATGGTGCGCCATCTTGCAGCAGGGCATAGGCTTCTGCCAAAGTGGTTTCAAAATTGTCGCTGCCGGCGGCGAGGGCGGTGTGTTCGCTCATGTCGCCGCGCAGCATGGACCATTGTCCGGCGGGGGCGTTGTGGACAGACAGTCCGAAGGAGGTCGGCGAAACGCTGTCGGTTTGCAACAGCCCAAGCCATAATTCGAAACTGCGGTTGATTTCTCCGTCATGCGAGGCGTAAACCAACGGGCTGCCGGGGTATTGTTCCGCCAATTCCCACGAAGCGTCGCAAATCAGGCGCGCGGCTTTGCCCAAACGGCGGCGCTGCAAGGCGGGCAGGAAGGCAAGCGCGGGTTTGTGGTCGGGCAGCCCAGCGGCGTCTAATGCGCCTGAAGCCCATTGCCGCCATTGTTCGGGCGTGGCGATTTTACTGCTTGAAGCGTGCCAAGCGGCGATATTGAAAGAAAAACGGCAAATGTTGGATGACATGATGGTTTTCAAAAGTTTACATTGTGATGTATTTTAACGAAATAGCTTAACACATTCTAGGGTCTGATATAATCGCGCTATTCTAACGTATTCTGTTTTCAGACGACCTTTATGACTGTAAATTTAATTTTTCCCATCCACGATGTTGCTTCTTTATTGCCACACAGCGGCCATATGGTGTTGCTCGATTGTGTGACGGAATACAGCCCGAAACACGTTTGCGCCCAAGCCGGTGTGGGGGAAAAGCACATTCTGTTGGTTGACAGGGCATTGCCGGCGACATCGCTGATGGAAATCATGGCGCAGGGCATAGGCGCGTTTGCGGGCATACAGGCTTTGGAAGCGGGTGAGCCGGTGCGGCTTGGCTTTTTGCTCGGCACGCGCAAGCTGGAATTGTTTGCCGACAGCCTGCCGGTCGGAACGCAGATGAAGGTGATCGCCAATCTGTCGATACAGGACCCGGGCGGTATGGGCGTGTTCGATTGCGAGCTGCATTGGACGGATGCGCCCGAAGATGCCCGTGCCAAGCTGCCTGCGGACGGACTGGTGGCAAAAGCTTCATTGAACGTGTACAGTCCGAAAGACGGAAAGGTCGTCTGAAAATACACGGTTTATCCACCATGCGGTCAAACGGGCGGATAAAACCCGTTTATCACAATAAAATCTCTAAAAGGTCGTCTGAAAACAGTCTTTCTTGTGCTGATTGTTATAGTGGATTAACAAAAATCAGGACAAG
>NZ_KV794977.1:11652-23943 GCF_001808875.1 Neisseria sp. HMSC064E01 | reverse complement strand
GTTCTCTTTGAGCTAAGGCGAGGCAACGCCGTGCTGGTTTAAATTTAATCCACTATATAAATAAGCAGACTGCGCCAACCAATAGGAAACATTATGAGCGAAACCATCTTAATTACCGGCTCCAACCGGGGCATAGGCAAAGCCGTCGCACTCGGTTTGGCTGAGGACGGCTTTGATATCGTCGTCCATTGCCGCAGCCGCCGCGATGAAGCCGAAGCCGTAGCGAAAGAAATCCGAGCATTGGGCAGACAGGCGAGGGTGTTGCAGGTTGACGTGTCCGACCGCGCAGCCTGTCGCGATATTCTGACTGCCGACATCGAGGCAAACGGCGCGTATTACGGCGTGGTGTTGAACGCCGGACTGACGCGTGACAATGCCTTCCCCGCGTTTTCAGACGACGATTGGGATTTGGTGCTGCGTACCAATTTGGACGGTTTTTATAATGTGTTGCACCCGTTGACCATGCCGATGATACGCCGCCGCAAAGCCGGACGGATTGTGTGCATGGCGTCAGTGTCCGGCTTGACGGGCAACCGCGGGCAGGTCAATTACAGCGCGTCTAAGGCGGGCTTAATCGGTGCGGCGAAAGCCTTGGCGGTCGAACTGGCGAAGCGCAAAATCACCGTCAACTGTGTAGCGCCGGGTTTGATCGATACGGACATTGTCGATGAAAACGTACCCGTCGAAGAAATTTTGAAAGCCGTCCCCGCCGCGCGTATGGGGCTGCCGGAAGAAGTGGCGCATGCGGTGCGCTTCCTGATGGATGAAAAAGCGGCGTACATCACGCGCCAAGTGATTGCGGTGAACGGAGGTTTGTGTTGAATACCAGAAGAGTCGTAGTAACGGGCATAGGCGGCATTACTGCCTTCGGCCGCAATTGGCAAAGCATACAGGCGGCGTTTAAAGCCGAAAAAAATGCCGTCAAATACATGGATTGGCGCGAACGTTTCCCTGAATTGGAAGCGCAACTGGGTGCGCCGATTGAAGGCTACGCCCCGCCGGAACATTGGACGCGCAAGCAGCTCAGAAGCATGGGACGCGTGTCGCATCTGTGTGTCGATGCGGCAGAACAGGCACTGACGGATGCGGGTTTGCTTGGCGACGAAAGCATTACCGACGGACGCATGGGCGTGGCGTGCGGTTCGTCTGTCGGCAGCACCAAAGACATCGGCGATATGGGCGAACTTCTGAACACCGGCACATCGCGCAATTTCAACGCCAATACCTATGTGCGCATGATGCCGCATACGACCGCCGCCAATATCGGTATCTTTTTCGGATTGAAAGGGCGCATTATCCCGACATCGAGCGCGTGTTCGTCCGGTAGTCAAGGCATAGGCTATGCCTACGAAGCCATCAAATACGGCATGATAGACATGATGCTGGCGGGCGGCGGCGAAGAATTTTGTCCGTCCGAAGTTTATGTTTTCGACTCGCTCTACGCCGCCAGCCGCCGCAACGGCGAACCCGAACTGACCCCGCGTCCTTACGACAACGGACGCGACGGTTTGGTCATCGGCGAAGGTGCAGGGATTTTCGTGTTGGAAGAATTGGAACACGCCAAACGGCGCGGAGCGAAAATCTATGCCGAACTCGTCGGCTACGGCGCCAACAGCGACGGCAGCCACGTTACCCAGCCGCAAAAAGAAACCATGCAGAAATGTATGGAACTTGCGCTGCAAGACGCGGGTATTACGCCTGATAAAGTCGGCTACGTCAGCGGTCACGGTACGGCGACCGAAAAAGGCGACATCGCCGAAACGCTGGCGACCGAAGCCGTGTTCGGATTCGTGCCCATGAGTTCGCAAAAAAGCTATCTCGGCCATACGCTCGGCGCGTGCGGCGCGCTGGAAGCGTGGTTCACCATTGAAATGATGAACAACGGCTGGTTTGCCCCGACCGTCAATCTGCACGACATCGACCCGCGCTGCGGCAAGGTGGACTATATTTTGAGCGGCGGTCGCGAAATCGAAACGGATTATGTGGTCAGCAACAATTTTGCTTTCGGCGGCGTGAATACTTCGCTGGTGTTCAAACGCTGGCGAGATGAAAACGCTTAATCGCAGCCACGTTATCACAAAATCAAAAAGGTCGTCTGAAACCGTTTGACTCAACGTTTTCAGACGACCTTTTTAGTGTGTCCAAAGCTATATCACGAAATCCAGCAGATAAAAATCTTCTTTGCCCACACCGCATTCCGGGCATTTCCAATCGTCGGGGATATCATCGAATTTGGTGCCGGGGGCGATGCCGTGTTCGGGGTCGCCGAGGTCTTCGTCGTAAATCCAGCCGCAGGGGCCGCACATATATTGTGCCATGGTTTGTTCCTTCTGATATTTGAGGTCGTCTGAAAACGGTCGGCAAAAGGTTTTCAGACGACCTTTTGTTTGGTCTGTTTCAAAACCTTACGCCGCTTCCAATGCCGCGATTTCTTTGCGCAAGTGTTTCAATGCTGGGGTAACGATGGCGACGAACATGGCTTCGCGGACGCGGCGTTGGGCGGGGCTGCGCATGAGATAGCCTTTTGCGCCCGCGTGTAAGGCGGCGGATTGGGCGGCGGCAAGCGTCAGCTCGGAGGCGGCGGCGCGCAGTTTCAGCGTGGCGAGGTTGTCGGGGGTGTTGTTCCAAGCCAAGTCCGCCAGTTGCTCGGTGGTTTGCCATGCTTCGTCCAGGGCGGCTTTGAGGCTGTCGTAGCTGTCGTCGAGGTAGCTGTTGACATCGGCGTTGACGACGTTGGCGATGCGGATGATGCCGAGGCTGCCGTCGATTACGCCCGCGCCGATGCCGATTTGCAGCAGAATGAAGCCGGATTTGATGGTGGCGATGTAGTCGGAGAACTCTTCGGGCGCGGCGATTACGTCTTCGTCAGGGATGAATACGTCTTTGAAATTCAGGCTGAACGTGCGCGTGCCTTCGAGGGCGCAAAATTCGGGGCAGGCTTGCAGGGTTACGCCTTCCCATTGTCCGCCGGTGATGAACATGACGTAGCTGTCGCCGATTTGGGCGGTATTCGCCCAGATGTGGTCTTCGCCGATGTTGGATACCCACGGCAGCGCGCCGTTGACTGTGTAGCCGCCGTCCACGCGCTCGGCTTGAAGATTGTGTTTTTCAATACCGGCGAGGTGTTTGACCGTATTGGACATGCCCGTACCCGCCAATACTTTTCCTTGCAGAATGTCGGCGAGGTATTTGTCTTTGACGGCTTGGTTGGGCGTTTGGTGCAGATACCACGCGCAAGCCGCCTGACACCATGCGCTGAACGAGGTTGCGCCGCATTCTTTGCCAACTTCGCGTAGGACGGCGATTTGCGTCGCCAAACCTAAACCGTTGCCGCCTTCCGCTTCCGTACCGACTGCGCCGAATCCGCCGATAGCGCCGAGTTCGCGCATAAATTCTTCGGGATACAAGCCATTGCGGTCGATTTCGTCCACTAAGGGTTTGAGTTTGGCTTTGACGAGTTCGGCAACTTGAGACAATAAGGTTTCACGGTTCATGATCTTATCCTTGAAAATGTGTGAAGACGGCGCGGGAGCGTTCCGTTTGAGAGGGGATGCGGTCTGTTACAGGGACGGCATTTTTGAAAAAGGTCGTCTGAAAACGGGCAAACGGTTTTGCCGACGCTTTTCAGACGACCTTCAGTCAGAATCAGGCGAACGCCTGCAATTCAGGGTTGATGTCTGTTTGCGCGACGTTATTGACGTAGTTGCACAAAGTCGCCAAGGCAACGCCCATCACGACTTCGACAGCCTGCTGTTGGTTGTAGCTCGCGTCGAAGAAGGCTTTGAGTTCGGCATCGGATACCGCGCCTTTTTTCGCCATCACGGCTTGGGTAAACGCAGCGAGCGCGCCCAGTTTGGCATCGTCAAATTCGCCTGCCGCCAACGCGCGCGAGGCTTTGATGGATTGTTCGGACAGGAGTTTTTTCAGGGTTGCCAGCTTGGTGTGGCCTGCCACGCAGAAACCACATTCGTTGGTGCGGGCGGCGATGATTTGGATGACTTCGACTTCACCGGGAGTCAGGCTGTTGGCGGCGTTCAGTTTGCCGACTTCTTGATAGAACGCCAACGCTTCGGGCGCGTTTGCCAATACGCCGATGAGGTTCGGGATGAAGCCGTTGTTTTTCAGTGCGGCTTCGACGCGGGGTTTTGCTGCTTCGGGAGCGGTTTCGACGGTGTGTACAGTTAAGCGTGCCATATTTATACCTTTGTTTTCAGTGTATTGAACGGAATGTGGCATATTACTCCGATTGGCGTTTGCCGTGAAAGACTGATTGGTTATGTGCTGCAAACCAAAAGTTATAAGCAAAAAAGGTCGTCTGAAAACGAGGTTTCAACGGGTTTGAACCCGCTGTGGCGTTTTCAGACGACCTTTTCTCGTGAACCAATTTATTCGGCTTGTTCTTTCAAAACGGCTTCAATCAATTCTTGCGCGCCGTCGTCCGCCAGTTTCTTGGCGACCGTGCGTCCGAGTGCGTCGGCGTAGGCGGCGGGGGCTTGCGCGTCTGCCTGCAATATTACCGAGCCGTCGGGATGTCCGACCAGTCCGCGCAGGGTGAGCAGGCCGTCTTCTTCGGTGCAATACGCGGCAAGCGGCACTTGGCAGCTTCCGCCCAAAGCGCGGGCGAGGGCGCGTTCGGCGGTTACGCAGGCGTGTGTGACGTCGTGGTTTAAGGGTTTCAAGACGTCGAGAAGGTCGGTGCGGTGTGCGGCGATTTCGATACCCAACGCGCCTTGTCCGGCGGCGGGTAGGCTGTCGGCTTCGGAGAGAATCAGGCGGATGCGTTCGTTCAGTTCCAAACGCTGCAATCCGGCGGCGGCGAGGATGATGGCATCGTATTCGCCGTTGTCAAGTTTGGACAGGCGGGTTTGCACGTTGCCGCGCAGGGGGTTGATAACTAAGTGCGGATAGCGGGCGCGCAACTGGGCTTCGCGGCGCAGGCTGGATGTGCCGACGATCGCGCCTTTGGGCATTTCTTCCAAACGCGCGTATTGGTTGGATACGAATGCGTCAAACGGATTGGCGCGCTCGCCGATGGCGGCAAGGGCGAAGCCTTCGGGCAAATCCATCGGCACGTCTTTAATCGAATGCACTGCCAAATCGGCGCGTCCGTCCTGCAAGGCTTGTTCCAACTCTTTGATAAACAGACCTTTGCCTCCGATTTTCGACAGGGTTTTGTCCAAAATCTGGTCGCCGCGCGTGGTCATGCCCAAGATTTCGACTTCGCAGTCGGGATACAGGGTTTTCAGACGACCTTGGATATGTTTTGCCTGCCACATGGCAAGCAGGCTTTCACGGCTGGCGATAACGAGTTTTTTCGGGTTCATTTGCAGTTTCTGGTTTTCTAATTCATGAGGCGGGAAGTTCGACAGTCTAACACAAACTTTCTACGGTAACCGCCTGACTGTACTTGCCCAAGGGACCGAATCCGTTGCCTTGGTTTTGTTCTTTGGTCAATACTTTCCCCTGAATGCAGATATTGTTCAGGGTAACGTTATATGAGCCGGAACTCAGGCGGTTCTTTTCTACTTGGTCCATCAGGCTGTCGCCGCCGTTGAGGAAATAGGTTTTACCGTCGGCGGTAAATTCAGCCTGTTCGAGCGAATAATGGACTGTTCCTGTCATTTTGACTGTATCTCCGCCACTTTTTTCTACCGGCATTTCCGTCGGTTGGGCAGTCGACGTTTCGATTTTGTTTTGCGGGGAGCAGGCTGTCAGGGCAATCAGTATGGGGAAAAGAAATTTGTTCATTTGCAATTACCGTGGTTGAAGGGTATTCCGCTGAGAATCTGTCAGAGAAAGTGTTGTACTATATCTATTGCAACGAAATAAACTATAATGTGTACCGGCATTGAAATGCCGATTTCGACAGACCGCAAGAAACGGAATACAGGGTCTGTCAGCATGATGTTAGTGCATACTGCCGTAAAATAAAACTTATTCTCTAAAAACATTTTAAACCCAACAGCCTTACAGCATGAAGCGCGCCAAAAAATATCCTTTCTTATCGTTGCAGCGGCAACGTTTCTGCCTGAATTTTGAAAACGCCTCAACCGCCGCCAATCTTCCAAGCGAACGCGATTTTTACCGCTGGGCATGGGCGGCGTTGAAAAACGAATACCGCCGCGCCGACATCAGCCTGATTCTTCTGGACGAAGAAGAAGCCCGCGCCTACAACCGCGATTACCGCGGCAAAGACTACGCCACCAATGTGTTGAGTTTTGCCTTGAACGAAGGCGAAATCCTGCCCGATCAGTTTTCAGACGAGCTTTGCGGCGATTTGATCATCTGCCCGCAAGTTGTCTTAAAAGAAGCAGCCGAGCAGGGCAAAACCGCCGAGCAGCACTTTGCCCACCTGACCATGCACGGCACGCTACACCTGATGGGCTACGACCACATAGAAGAGACTGAGGCCGAAGAAATGGAGGCGCTCGAAATCCGCCTGATGCAGGCGGCAGGTTATCCCAACCCCTACCAAGAGGACGAATACTGAAATGGACGACACCCGGTCGAAACCGACATTTTTTGAACGTTTGATTTCCCGAATTGCCGGCGAACCCGATTCCGCCGAAGACGTACTCAGCCTGCTGCGGCAGGCGCACGAGCAGGAAGTGTTTGACGCGGATACACTTTTGCGGCTGGAAAAAGTCCTCGACTTTTCCGACTTGGAAGTGCGCGATGCTATGATTACCCGCAGCCACATGAACGTTTTGAAAGAAAACGACAGCATCGAGCGCATCACTGCCTACGTCATCGAAACCGCCCATTCCCGCTTCCCCGTCATCGGCGAAGACAAAGACGAAGTCCTCGGCATCCTGCACGCCAAAGACCTGCTCAAATTCATGTTCAATCCCGAGCAGTTCAACCTCAAATCCATCCTTCGTCCTGCCGTTTTCGTACCCGAAGGCAAATCGCTGAACGCGCTTTTGAAAGAATTCCGCGAGCAGCGCAACCACATGGCAATCGTCATCGACGAATACGGCGGCACGTCGGGTCTGGTAACTTTTGAAGACATCATCGAACAAATCGTCGGCGACATCGAGGACGAGTTTGACGAAGACGAAAGCGCGGACAATATCCACGCCGTTTCCACCGAGCGCTGGCGTATCAACGCCGTAACCGAAATCGAAGACATCAACGCCTTTTTCGGTACGGATTACAGCAGCGAAGAAGCCGACAGCATCGGCGGGCTGGTCATTCAGGAATTGGGACATCTGCCCGTGCGCGGCGAAAAAGTCGTTATCGGTGGTTTGCAGTTCACTGTCGCCCGCGCCGACAACCGCCGGTTGCATACGCTGATGGCGACTAAGGTGAAATAACAGGATTCGTCCGACAATCAAAGACAAAGGTCGTCTGAAAACTTGGAAACAGGTTTTCAGACGACCTTTTTGGTCTTGAATTAAGGTGAAATGGAACGACGATTGTATGGAAATATAGATGATGAACAACCGCCGTTTTTTATCTTACCTGTCCGTTAAACAGCTTTTGAAGTTAGCCAAAAGACAAACTATTTAGCCTTGCTTCTACCTTTGCGCTTGGTTGTCGCGGTATCCGAGGTTTTCACCTTGATTTTCACGCTTTTGCTTGGCTTTTTGTCTTTGCGTTTGGCTTTTTCCGCTGCCGGTTTGGCTTTGGCGGTTTTCTTTTTGCCGTTTTCAGACGACGTTGCCGGTTCGTTGGCAGTCTGGGCTTTGCTGCGGCGTTTGGTGGCGGGTTTTTCCTGTTTTACAGGTGTTTTCATCGCGTCGTCGATTTCTTTCGCCGTCAGTTTGCGCTTGGTTTTCGAGCCGGTTGAGGCAGTAGTTTTAGTGCTGCGTTTTTTGCCGCTGGTGCCGCCGCTGATCAAGGTCAGGTCGATTTTGCTGGTGTCCAAATCGGCGCGTGCCACTCGGACGCTGACTTTGTCGCCCATGTTGAAACGGATGCCGCTGCGTTCGCCTTCTATCGCCATGATTTCGGGACGGAAGTTGAAATAGTCTTCGCCCAAATCGCTGATGTGTACCAAGCCGTCGATGTGGATGCCGTCCAGTGTAACGAAGAGACCGAAGTTGGTCATGCCGGAGATTTTGCCTTCGAATATTTCGCCGACTTTATCGCGCATGTAATAGGTTTTCAGCCAGTTTTCCACGTCGCGGCTGGCGTCGTCGGCACGGCGCTCGCAGAACGAGGTATGCACGCCCAAAGCCTGCCAGCTTTTGTTTGGCGTGTAGGTTTGCTGGTTCAATACGGCTTTGATGGCACGGTGGACGGTCAGGTCGGGATAGCGGCGGATGGGAGAGGTGAAGTGGGCGTATGCTTCGTAGGCAAGGCCGAAGTGTCCGTCGCAATGCGGTTCGTAAACTGCCTGCTGCATGGAGCGCAGCATCATGACTTGCAGCAATTCGGCATCGGGTCTACCTTTGAATTGTTCGGCAAGTGCGGCATAGTCTTTCGGTGTCGGGTTGTTGCCGCCGCCCAGTTGCAAACCCAATAAGCCGAGCTGCTCGCGCAGGGTGGCGAGTTTTTCGGGCGTCGGGCCTAAGTGGTTGCGGAAGAGGGTGGTGTGCTTGTTTTTTATCAGGAACTCTGCCGCGCAAACGTTCGCCGCCAACATACATTCTTCAATCAGTTTGTGGGCGTCATTGCGGACAACGGGCACGATTTTTTCGATTTTGCCGTTGTCGTCGAAAAGCATTTGGGTTTCGACGCTTTCGAACTCCACCGCGCCGCGTTCGAAGCGTTTCTTCTGAAGGATTTTGAAGAGTTTGTAAAGGGTGTCGATTTGGGCTTTGTGCGGATGGTCGAGGTCGTCTGAAATCCAATCCCAGACTTGGTTGTAAGTCAGACGGGCGTGCGAACGCATAACTGCAGGGTAGAAGCGGTATTCTTTAATATTGCCCGCATAAGTGATGACCATATCGCACACCATGCACAAACGCTCGACATCGGGATTGAGCGAGCAGATGCCGTTGGACAGGTTTTCCGGCAGCATCGGAATCACGCGGCGCGGGAAGTAAACGCTGGTGCTGCGTTCCTGCGCGTCCGTGTCGATAGCGTCATCGGGGCGGACATAATGGCTGACATCGGCAATCGCCACGACCAAACGGTAATTGCGTCCGACTTTCTCGGCAAACACGGCATCGTCAAAATCGCGCGCCGTTTCGCCGTCTATGGTGACCAAAGGCAAATCGCGCAAATCGACGCGGCCTTTCAAATCGCTTTTACGAACATGGTCGGGGATTTTTTTCGCGGCTTTGGCACACGCTTCGCTGAATTGGTGCGGCAAATGGTGTTTGCGCACAGCGATTTCGATTTCCATACCGCTGTCGGCATAATCGCCCAATACTTCGATGATTTTCGCCACGGCAGGGCGGTTTTGCTCGGGATAAGTCTCAATTTCGCCGACAATGACCTGACCGGATTCGGGTTTGAAATGCGCGACGCTGTCAGGTTCCAAGACGATGCTTTGATTCAGGCGTTTGTCTTCGGCTTCCAAAATCGCCACGCCGCGATCCATATAAAAACGGCCGACCACTTTGCTTTGCGCGCGTTCAACAATATCCAAAACCGTACCTTCACGACGACCTCTGCGGTCGATGCCGGCAGGGCGGACGGTAACAATGTCGCCATGCATGATGCCGCGCATTTGGCGTTCATATAAAACGAAGTCGCCGTCTTTGGTGGGCATGAGCGGTACGGCGAAGCCGAAGCCGTCTTTGTGTGCCTCAACACGGCATTTGACCAAATCCAATTTATCCGCCGCGCAAACCGCGCCGCGTCGGTTGATTAAAACCTGACCGTCCCGCGCCATCGCTTTCAGACGACGTTCGAAAAATTCGTACTCTTCTTCCTTAATCGACAATTCGCGTGCTAAGACTTCGATTTTCGACGGTACGCCTTTTTGTTCCAATAATTCAATGATCCACTCCCTGCTTGGCAGTGGATGTTCGTAACGTTGTTTCTCCCGTTTCAAAAACGGGTCTTTTTCTCGTAAATTTAAAGATTTAATATTTTTGTTCATTTTATTGGTTGACATTCTTTTTCTAAAATATATAATGACCGCTTCTTTGCGAAATAGTCAATCACTGTAACGCAAAACAGGAAATAAAGCAAAGCCCAGGTGGCGGAATTGGTAGACGCGCTAGCTTCAGGTGCTAGTGTCCTCACGGGCGTGGAAGTTCGAGTCTTCTCCTGGGCACCAAGGCTTTTGGTCGTGCTACTTTGCTTATCTCCATTCTAATTGCCCAGGTGGCGGAATTGGTAGACGCGCTAGCTTCAGGTGCTAGTATCCTCACGGGTGTGGAAGTTCGAGTCTTCTCCTGGGCACCAAATCAATTATCCGGCTTATCCGGATTTTTTATTGAATAGATTTATTTGTCTGATTAAGATACAATATCAGGCAGCAAAATATGTTTGATTCCACAGAGAGGTGGATGAGTGGTTTAAGTCGCACGCCTGGAAAGCGTGTATACGTGAATAGCGTATCGAGGGTTCGAATCCCTTCCTCTCTGCCAGATTCCCAATAGCCCGTCTTGATTAAGACGGGCTATTTTTATTGCCTTTAATTCAGGTTGCAAGCTACTCCAGTCTCTCTTTTAAAAATAAATCACTTTTATTCTCAATTTGTTATACGTTTCGGTTCCATCTATACAAATCAGTTTTGCAGGTGTATCCTTCACTCCGTTATATACATTCATAAAAAATCCATCTTTAAAAAGGTCGTCTGAATACGCCGGCCTGACACAAATCCAAGGATACTGCCATGACTGATTTTACCGTATGGGAAACCGCGCCGTTTGGTGCAACCATCGACCATATCCTGCAACGCTACCACGATGTACACCGCGGGCAATTTGAAGAACTGGTTCCGTTGGCGCAAAAAGTTGCCGAAGTACACGCCGACAGTTTTCCGGCTGAAGTGCCGGAGTTGCTTGCCTATATGCAAAACGAACTGCTGATGCACATGATGAAGGAAGAGCGCATGCTGTTTCCGATGATCAAACAAGGCGTCGGTCGCGGAGCGGCCATGCCGATTAATGTGATGATGCACGAGCATGAGGAACACGACCAAGCCGTAGCCAAGCTGCTTGAATTGACCAATAATCTGACTGTTCCCGAAAACGCTTGTGGAAGCTGGACGCGCCTGTATACATTGGCACGCGAAATGGTGGACGATTTGACCAACCATATCCATTTGGAAAATGAAATCCTGTTCCCGCGCGTATTGGCTTCTTAAAAATAGAGCTTCTCCAAAGGTCGTCTGAAAATTGTTTTTCAGACGACCTTTCTGTTGTGTTAGGTCTTGCCCCAATCCATAGCTACTTGATGATTACGTCAGTGAAATGAAGAAAAGGCATGGGGAAATGCCAATATGAATGTAGAATTTAACCGTTGTCCGACATAGAAGGAGTAAACATATGAATCTATTCAAACAAACTGAAGGATCAGAATATTTTTTTGAAAAATTTGGAATGCCATTTGCTTCCACGTCGGTTTCAACTGAAACCTTGGCCAAATATCGCGGTAAATTGCCTGACCGTTTGCTGGAATATTGGCAGGAATTCGGTTTTTGCGGATTTAAGGACGGAATATTTTGGCTGACCAATCCGGAAGACTACGAGGACATTCTAGCAGAATGGTTGCCGGAAGATGAGTTAGAAAAGCAATCCCATTATGTGATTGCCCGTTCAGGATTTGGGGATCTGTTTGTGTGGAATAGCGAACTTGGTAATGACTATAAGATTATTGGGTTGTGGGGATGGATATCTAAACGTGATCCTGATTTCAGCGATTGGATTCAGGACGGAAGAGACGGAGAAGTGATTGATGGTTTCTTCGGTTTCCAGGTATATGAAGAGTTGGATACGCAAGACAATGATGGCAATCCGCTCTTTCAACGCTGTGTCGAATTATGGGGTCCGCTGGCAGAAAATGAGATGTTCACCTTTGCTCCATATCCTTTTATCAGCGACAGTAAGACGCTGGATGCAATTCGTAAGGCAGATTTATTTATTAATTTTGACATTGTAAGGCAAATGAAAAAGCCGGAGATTTTAACAACAAGGGATTTGTTGCGAAAAGGATGGGGAATATAAACAAAAAGGCCGTCTAAAAAATTGAACTGTACCCCAGAAGTTGGGCATCCCCTCCAACCCACAAGGTGCAGTTTTTTATGACCAAATATACATTACACTTCTGAATGAACTGCTCCAGCTCCAGCAGTGGGGAGCGGTCGATGTGTTTGGTAATCATGGCTTGTAAGGTTTGCTAGAAGAAGGTGCTTATGAGAAATCCCCTAAATGTCTTGGTGGGAAT
>NZ_KV794977.1:0-11552 GCF_001808875.1 Neisseria sp. HMSC064E01 | reverse complement strand
GGGGATTTTGGGGAATTTTGCAAAGGTCTCGGCTTGAAGTTGATTTGCCGACACAAAAAGGTCGTCTGAAACCCCTGATTTCAGGTTTTCAGACGACCTTTGTCGTTGGAACGGTTAAGGCAGTTTGGGTCTAACTTTGACGCTTAAGGGTAAGTGGTCGGAGAGGCGTTGCCAGTTTTTGCCGTTGTGGATTTGGGAGTCTAGGACTTCCAGGTTGCGGGTATAGACGCGGTCGAGGCTGAGGACGGGCAGGCGGGCGGGGAAGGTTTTGGGGCGTTTGCCGTTGCTGTCGACAAATACTTCGTTCAGATTCAATGCGTTGCCTAAGGACAGGGCGGATTTTTGCCGCCAGTCGTTGAAGTCACCGGCGAGAATCAGCGGGCTTTGCGGGTCGATGTGATGTACGACGTATTCGAAGATGGCGCGGTATTGTTTGGCGCGGTCGGGTTCGCGCAGGTTGAGGTGGGCGCACAGGCAGACGAGCGGGGTGTCCCAGCCTTCGGGCAGGACTTCGCAATGGAGTACGCCGCGCTGTTCGAGTTTGTTGACGCTGATGTTGAGGTTGTGGCGGGTTTCCAGCGGCAGGCGGCTGAGGATGGCGTTGCCGTGGTGGCGCTGCGGGTAAACGGCGTTTTTGCCGTAGCTGCGGTTGTAGGAAAGGCGGTCGCCGAGGATGTCGTAATGCGGTTGTTCAGGAAAATCAGGCAGCCTGTTGCTGCGCATCAGGTGTTGACCTTGCACTTCTTGCAAAAACAGGACATCCGAGCCTATGCCGCGAAGCTCTTCCGCCATGCTGTCCACTTGGACTTTGCGGTTGAGCGCGGACATGCCTTTGTGCATGTTGTATGAGGTGATGGTAATCGGGCGGGGGGACATGATGTGTAACCGTAGTGTGTGAATCGTTTGTCGTTGTATTAATAGTATAGCACTGCAAGTGTTTGGTTTCAGTAAAGATTTGATGGTTAAACGGCTGCTTGGAGGTAAAACGTCGTCTGAAAGGTTTCAGACGACGTTTGAGGGGGGGAACACGCGCAAAACGGTTTATTTTATGAACTCGTCCATGCCGTCTTCGCAGCGGATTTTTTGTTCGGACAGCGTGGCTTTGAGCAGCGCGTCGTTTTGCGGCAGGGCGTCGCGTTCGGCTTCGTGGTGCCAGAGGTGGTAGGCGATGCCGGCGAATTTGAGGTTGTGTCGTTTCATGCCGTTATGGAAGAGGCGGGCGACGAACTCGCTGTCTTCGCGCCCCCAGCCGACAAAGCGGTTGTCGAAGCCGTTGACAGCAAGCGCATCGCTGCGGAAAAAGCCCATATTGCAGGTTTTGATGCCTTTGTGTTTGCGGCTGCTTTGTCTGCCGATCAGGGCGGACAGGCTGCGGCAGCGTAGGGCGGACAGGCGTTTTTCTATGCCTTGGCTGAACGCGGATAAATCGGGCAATTCACCGGAATCTAAAATTTCTTCGGTGCGCGCTTGGGTCAGGATGACGCGCGAACCTTGTATCAGCCTGCCTTTGCGTGCGAGTTTGAGGTGGTCGGCGACGAAGGACGGGTCGAGTATCATGTCGCCGTCGATAAGGATGATGTAGTCGCTTTTTGCTTGTGCCAGCGCACGGTTGCGCGATTCGGCGGCGCGAAAGCCGTCGTCCGGCCGCCAAGAATGTTTGACGGGGATGTCGGTGTGGCTGCGGATGAACTCAACGACTTCGGCAGTGTCTTGGCGCGAACCGTCGTCCGCGACGATGATTTCGTCGGGCAGGCGGGTTTGCGCGAGTGCGGATTTCAAAACCAGCTCCAGCGCGTTGGGACGGTTGTAGGTGGTTACAATCAGGGCAACGCTGATGTTGCGGTTGCGCTCGTAAAGTTTGACATATTTGTAGTACGAACCTTGCGCATTGGCGATGGAAATGGTCAAGCCGTCCGCGCCGTAGGCGAAACCGCGTTTGAGCAGGTAGTTTTTGACAAACGATACGCTGCCGTGCAACAGGGCTTTGAAGGGTGAGCTGTCTTTTTTGTAGCGGTTTTCTTCGGCGTAGAGCGAGCTGTATTGCTGCATTTTTTGAATCAGCCCTTCGGCGTTTTCGAAGGAATAGTGTTTCAGACGACCTTCGAGCGGACGGACGTTTGCATCGGGCGGTAAGACCAGCGATTCATGCACCTGACGGTCGGAAAAGCGGGTAAAGCGGCGGTGGTAAAGGCGCGGGATAATGTCGGGATACCAGCCGCAGGCTTTGATCAGGCGGCCGTTGTAGTGGTTCAGGCGCGAGAGCGAGAAGATATTTTGTTTTTTGTTTTCCGCGACGGCTTTGCGGATGGCGGCAACCAATTCGCTATCCGCCACTTCGTCGCTGTCTATGCTGAATATCCAATTGTTTTGCGCGAGGCGGGCGGCAAGGTTTTTCATCGGTCCGAAGCCGATGAAGTCGTATTTGTAATAACTGACGTTGGTGAAGCGTTCGGCGATTTCAAAGGTACGGTCGGTCGAGCCGTTGTCGAGCAGCAATACTTCGTCGAAGTCTTGAAGCGCGGTCAAAACTTCGTGCAGATAGCGTTCCGAATTTTTGACCAACATGGCTGCTGTGGCGGGAATTTTCGGGTTCATGATGAGGTCGTCTGAAAAGGGGTCGTCTGAAAAATCAAAATCGGGAAATCAAGGCAGTTCGGCAATGGCGGCGGTCAGTTCTTCGTGGAAAGCGTGTATTTTAACCGATATACCGCTACAATACGCATTTCCTTTTTCAGACGACCTCCTCCGATATGCAGCTTATCCTTGCGCCCATGCAGGGGCTGGTGGACGATGTGATGCGCGATTTGCTGACCCGTATCGGCGGCTACGACGAATGCGTCAGTGAGTTCGTCCGCATTACCCACACCGTCCATTCCCGTTCCACCTGGCTCAAATACGCCCCCGAAATCGCCAACGGCAACAAGACCCCCGCCGGCACGCCCTGTACCGTCCAGCTTTTGGGCAGCGATGCCGACAATATGGCGGTCAACGCCTTGGAAGCCGTCCGCTTCGGCGCGGACAAAATCGACCTCAATTTCGGCTGCCCCGCTCCCACAGTCAACAAACACAAAGGCGGCGCCGTCCTGCTCAAAGAGCCCGACCTCATCCACCATATCGTCAAAACCCTGCGCCAACGCCTGCCCGAACACATCCCGCTTACCGGCAAAATGCGGCTCGGTTACGAAGATAAAAGCCTCGCGCTCGAATGTGCCGCCGCCATTGCCGAAGGCGGAGCCTGCGCCCTGACTGTACACGCGCGCACCAAAGTCGAAGGCTACGAACCGCCCGCACATTGGGAATGGATACGCAAAATCCGCGAACACGTCGCCATCCCCGTAACCGCCAACGGCGACGTGTTCAGTCTCAAAGACTATATCGGCATTAAAGAAATGACGGGCTGCAACAGCGTCATGCTCGGCCGCGGCGCCGTCATCCGCCCCGATTTGGCGCGTCAAATCAAACAATACGAAAACGGCGGAACCGTCCGCGATACCGATTTCGCCGAAGTTTCGGTGTGGATAAACCAATTTTTCCATTTGTGTCTCGCCAAAGAAGCGAACAACAAATACCCCGTCGCCCGCCTGAAACAATGGCTGGGCATGATGAAGAAAGAATTTGGAGAAGCGCAGGAATTGTTTGACGCGGTAAGGGCGGTCAAGGACGTGGAGGAAGTCGCGCGGATTTTGGCAGCATTTGAAGACAAGATGAATGCCTGATAATGATGAGGTCGTCTGAAAACATATTTTCAGACGACCTTTTTGTATGAAACATCAGAATTTGTCATTCGGCCAGCGCGTGCTTTGCAGGATGCTGGCATCGACGTCCTGAATATTGCGATGGCCGGTAAACGCCATGGATATGTCCATTTCTTTATACAGGATTTCCAGCGCGCGGGTAACGCCTTCTTCGCCGTATGCGCCCAAGCCGTAGAGGAACGCGCGGCCTATCATCGTGCCTTTTGCGCCCAAAGCCCATGCTTTGAGGATGTCCTGACCGCTGCGGATGCCGCTGTCCATCCAAACTTCGATGTCGCTGCCGACTGCGCTGACGATGTCGGGCAAGGCTTTGATCGAGGATACGGTATCGTCGAGCTGGCGGCCGCCGTGGTTAGAAACGACCAATGCGTCCGCGCCGCTTTTCGCTGCTTTTTCCGCATCTTCAGGTTCCATAATACCTTTGATAATCAGCTTGCCGCCCCACAAATCTTTAATGCGGGCAACATCGTCCCAGCTCAGGCGCGGGTCGAATTGTTCGGACGTCCAAGAAGACAGCGAAGACAAATCGCCGACGTTTTTAGCGTGTCCGACGATATTGCGGAACGTGCGGCGTTCCGTGTTCAGCATTTTCATACACCATTCGGGCTTGGTTGCCAGATTGATTAAATTGGCGATGGTCGGTTTCGGCGGCGCGGACAGGCCGTTTTTGATGTCTTTGTGGCGTTGACCCAAAACCTGCAAATCGGCGGTCAAAACCAATGCCGAACACTTGGCATCTTTCGCGCGCTTAATCAGGTTTTCCATAAACTCGCGGTCGCGCATCACATAAAGCTGAAACCAAAACGGCGCGCTGGTGTTTTCGGCAACGTCTTCAATCGAGCAGATGGACATGGTGGAGAGCGTAAACGGAATGCCGAACTTCTCCGCCGCCCGCGCCGCCAAGATTTCACCGTCGGCGTGTGCCATGCCGGTAAAGCCCGTCGGCGCAATCGCCACCGGCATCTTCACATCCTGACCGATCATTTTGGTTTCCAGGCTGCGGCCTTCCATGTTGACCAATACCTTTTGGCGGAAGCGGATGTCTTTGAAATCCGAAGTGTTTTCGCGGTAGGTGGTTTCCGTCCAAGAACCTGAATCGATGTAATCGTAAAACATGCGCGGCATCTTGCGCTTGGCGACAAGGCGCAGGTCTTCGATACAGGTCATTTTGCTCAAATCGCGTTTCATTGTTGATTGCCTCTGTTAAGGGGTTGCTTATGGATTGGGTCGTCTGAAACGGGCAGGGCGGTTTCAGACGACCTTTTGCAATACCATAATGATTTAGTATGAATTAGATAATCTATATCAATCGCAATTATAAAGCAAATGGTTTTAACTCCGCCAAAAGCAGGGTAATAGCACTTTTCAGACGACCTCGGATTCAAGTTTCAGATAAAAAAAGAGAAATCTTCAGGCAGATAAAAATCCATTCGCCCAGCCATTTAAACAAACAATCGGAAGACGCCCGAATATACTTGACTGAATCACTCAGATATTAGACAATCGCACCACTATAAAAAAGCCGACACAGGCACCTACCATGAGACTGACCACAAAAGGGCGTTTTGCCGTTACCGCCATGATCGATTTGGCGATGAACGCGCAAACCGGCGCTGTCAAACTCAGCGCCATCAGCGAACGCCAAAGTATTTCGCTTTCCTATCTCGAACAACTATTCAGCAAACTGCGGCGCGCCGGGCTGGTTGAAAGCCTGCGCGGCCCCGGTGGCGGCTACATCCTCGCCGCCCCTCCCGCACAAATCAATATCGCCCAAATCATTTCCGCCGCCGAAGACAAGCTGGACGCCACCCAATGCAGCAGCAAAGCCAACTGCCACCACGGCGCGCCCTGTCTGACGCACGACCTTTGGGAAAACCTGAACAAAACCATCAACGATTACCTCAGCAGCGTTACCCTGCAAAGCATCATCGAACAGAAAAACAGCGATGACGGCAGCCAAGTCATCCAATTTACACATATCCATTAAGTACATTACAGAAAAAGAAAGAGCAAACCATGACCGTCAAAACCCCCGTTTATCTCGACTACGCCGCCACCACCCCCGTTGACAAACGCGTTGCCGAAAAAATGATTCCCTATCTGACCGAAACCTTCGGTAACCCCGCTTCCAACAGCCACGCATTCGGCTGGGAAGCAGAAGAGGCCGTCGAAAAAGCCCGCGCCGACATCGCCGCACTGATTAATGCCGACCCCAAAGAAATCATCTTCACCAGCGGCGCGACCGAGTCCGACAACCTCGCCATCAAAGGCGCGGCAAACTTCTACAAAACCAAAGGCAAACACCTCATCACCGTCAAGACCGAACACAAAGCCGTGCTCGACACCATGCGCGAACTCGAACGCCAAGGCTTTGAAGTCACCTACCTCGGCGTACAGGAAAACGGCCTGATTGACTTGGAAGAACTCAAAGCAGCCATCCGCGACGACACCATCCTGATTTCCGTAATGTGGGTGAACAACGAAATCGGCGTCGTGCAAGACATTCCCGCCATCGGCGAAATCTGCCGCGAACGCAAAATCATCTTCCACGTCGATGCCGCCCAAGCCTGCGGCAAAGTGCCTGTGGACGTTGAAGCCGCCAAAATCGACCTGCTGTCCATGTCCGGTCACAAAGTGTACGGCCCCAAAGGCATCGGCGCACTGTACGTCCGCCGCAAACCCCGCGTCCGCCTCGAAGCCCAAATGCACGGCGGCGGCCACGAACGCGGCTTCCGCAGCGGCACCCTGCCGACCCACCAAATCGTCGGCATGGGCGAAGCCTTCCGCATCGCCAAAGAAGAACTCGAGCAAGACATGGCGCACTACCGCAAACTGCGCGACATCTTCCTCAAAGGCATCGAAGGCATCGAAGAAGTCTATATCAACGGCGACCTCGAACACCGCGCCCCGAACAACCTGAACGTCAGCTTCAACTTCGTCGAAGGTGAAAGCCTGATTATGGCAGTGAAAGAACTCGCCGTATCCAGCGGCTCCGCCTGTACCTCCGCTTCGCTCGAACCCAGCTATGTCCTGCGCGCGCTCGGCCGCAACGACGAACTGGCGCACTCATCCCTGCGCATCACCTTCGGCCGCATGACCACCGAAGAAGAAGTGCAGTTTGCGGCAGAACTGATCAAATCCAAAATCGGCAAACTGCGCGAATTGTCGCCGCTGTGGGAAATGTTCAAAGATGGGATTGATTTGAACTCGATTGAATGGGCAGCGCATTAACCAAAAGAAAAGGTCGTCTGAAAATCCCAAAAGACCCTTTCAGACGACCCGCATGTAGTAAACGTAGAGAGAAAGTGAAATCTTGACAAAGTCTTAAAATTTGCCTGAAGCGTTGGTTTTGCCCACCTAGTCTACTTAATAACATTCTACAATTTCCCAAACTATTAGGAATTTCCCATCTTTATCTTTAAAGGAATATAGCTATGAATAAAATATTTGAGAAATTAATTGAAAAATCTTGCAAAAACAATGCATTGTTTTGCGGTAAATCGCTAACTGAATTAACGAAAGATGATATGCATATATTAAGTGGTTTCCATACTAGTGATGTAGACATGATTGTCTTGAATGATGATTATTTTTGTGGGATTAGAGCAAATCATTTTGTTATTGAATTTGGACAGAGTGAATACTATGAGGGAGATCTAGTTCTAATAACGGCTAATCATAAAGGAACTAGAGCTTTAACACTGATAGATATATCAAATGAAGCATAGCAATCATAGGCTGAATTGAACTCTAAAAAATCTGTTAAACCACTAGAAATATTGGGTTTGATAACCTATTTCGTCTAACCTACACATAAATAAGGTCCTGAAAACTTAAAAGACCTTTTCAGACGACCTAAAAGCCACCACATTAAAATCAAGGATACAAAACCATGAACGAACAAGATTTAGATTTGGACAATCTCGACAACCTGCTTGAAGATTTTGACGGCGTTACCGTGGAAGGCGGTGTCGATTCGGAAAACGACGACGGCTGCGAAGGCGGCGCGTGCAAAATCTAAGGCGGCAGGGGTCGTCTGAAATATTGTTCGGAAGCAAAATAAGGAATCCCATGTCCCTACAAATTCAGGAACAGCATCATTTGCCGCAAACGACGCATTCCATTATTGGTTCGTGGCGGATGGAGCAGTTGAACATCAGTCTAGAGACCATACATGATATGCAGCGTTTGGTGGAAGGCAAAATCAGTTTGGATGAGGCTTTGGACGGCATCAAACAAAGAATGGCGGAAAAATGAGCAAATACGGCGGAGAAGACACTATTTATATGAATGGAGGCGTATTTAAAAACAAGCTCTCCATCCAAGATAGTGAATTGCTGAAAACCGCCGAAAAAGAATTTTCCGCTGTTCGCGCCCAATATCTGCTTTTGCAACCCATTACGGACAATTTCGATTTGGCCCATTTACAGACTATTCATCGCGAACTGTTTGGCGATATTTATGATTGGGCAGGCGAAATCCGGCGGATTGATATTTCCAAAGGTAATACCCGATTTGCCAATTTTGCTTTTATCGAAAACGAAAGCCGTAAACTTTTAGAGAAGCTGCGAAACGAAAACTATTTGCAGGGGTTGGATAAAGATAAATTCGCCGAGCGTGTAGCCTATTATTTGGGCGAGTTGAACGTCCTACATCCTTTTCGTGAAGGAAACGGCAGAACATTGCGCCTGTTTATGACGCAATTGGCAATGAAAAACGGTTTGCAGATACATTGGCAAAATATCTCTGCCGAACAAATGATTCAAGCCTGTATTCAGGCATACCATGCCGATAGCAGCTTATTGGCACGCCTAATTTTAGAAAATTTAGAACAATCGTCTTTTTCAGACGACTAAAACATCAACAAACCACGATATTTTAAGGAAACCACATCATGGCATACAGCGATAAAGTAATCGATCACTATGAAAACCCCCGCAATGTCGGTACTTTCGATAAAAACGACGAGTCTGTCGGCACCGGCATGGTCGGCGCGCCCGCCTGCGGCGACGTTATGCGCCTGCAAATCAAAGTCAACGACGAAGGCATCATCGAAGACGCTAAATTCAAAACTTACGGCTGCGGCTCCGCCATCGCTTCGTCCAGCCTGATTACCGAGTGGGTAAAAGGTAAAAGCCTGGATGACGCGCTGGCAATCAAAAACAGCGAAATCGCCGAAGAACTGGAACTGCCGCCGGTAAAAATCCACTGCTCCATCTTGGCTGAAGATGCGGTAAAAGCGGCTGTTGCCGACTACCGCAAACGTCAGGAAAACAAATAATCCGATTAGTGGGTGCTTTGTCGGCAGACATTCATAGGACTCCTGAAAGTCTTAGGGTTTCCGGAAAAAGTAAACTCGAAGGCTTGTTCCCTTCTCACTCAGAGGTGGAAGACAAGAACACAGAAACTTAATCCTTTTGAAGTTACCGCCAAATTTAGGACTGTCTGCCAATCTATCCCCTCTCCCCGCGGGAGAGGGTTAGGGAAAGGGCAATAAGCCGCAGACTTATATTTAGTCGATACGCCTGCAAAATCAAAAGAAACGGCATGCCTTTTCTTGTAAAGAAGAGGGTAAGGACACAGAAACCTAATCCTTTTGAAGTTGTCGCCAAAATTGGGACTGCCTGCCAATCTATCCCCTCTCCCCGCGGGAGAGGGTTAGGGAGAGGGCGATAAGCCGTAGGCTTATATTTATCAATACGTCTGCAAAATCAAAGGACACGAAATGCCTTTTACCGATGAAGAAGCCCAATCCCTGCTTGCCGTCAAAGGCATAGGCAAAACCGTATTGCAGCGTTTGCAGCAAATGGGTTTGGATGATGTTGCCACGCTGGCGGCGGCGGATTTGGACGATGTTTTGGAACAGGGCGCAAAATTGACCGGCTCGACCTGTTGGAAAAACAGTCCGCAGGCTCGCGCAGCCATGCAGGCTGCCGTTGTTTGGGCGCAGCAGCGACAGGCAACGGAAAATTGAACAAGGTTAGATAAATGGGAAAATGCGGTATCGCGAAAATACTGTTTTACACATATAGTTTGATACTGCTGGTCGGATATATTTTATTTGCAGTTGTGAATTACTATCCTCCTGAGCAAGACATTGTTTTAAAAGAAGGTATACGGGTAAAATTATCCTATATTGCGCTCCAAAACAGTCAACCGCCCCTTATCACGATTGAGCGTGAACTTGGACAAGCGAAATCGCATGCGACAAGTGTGGAATCCTCGCCTGACGACATTACTTATCAAATCCACACGCCGCAAGGTACAAACAAACGTGCCACACATGCGCGACGATGGATAGATGTCCGTTGCTTTGAGTGCGCGGATACGCCTGTCGGGTTAAATCATATCGAAGTGGAAATCTTGTCTTTGCGTCCTGAGATACAGGGCGAAACTGCACGGGTGTATATAGCCTCTCGGACTGGGTTGGATTCTGCATTCCGTACGCCGCTTAACCGTGATTGGACAAGCAGTATTTATGGCTGGCTCAGTCTGTTGGCACTCTTCCCTGTTTGGCTGGGTATTTGGCTGATTTGGGCGGTCTTGCTGTATCGTCAGCGGTGCCGCGGGTGACCGAAAAATTAACTCGGGTTTCAGACGACCTGAAAACAAGTATTTTCAATCTATATAAAAAGGACAAATATTTTGATTACCATCACAGAAAACGCAGCCAAACATATCAACAGCTACCTGACCAAGCGCGGCAAAGGCTTGGGCGTGCGCTTGGGTGTGAAAACCAGCGGCTGCTCAGGCATGGCATACAACCTTGAATTTGTCGATGAAGTGAACGACGACGACCTGATTTTTGAAGAGCATGGCGCGCGTGTTTATATCGATCCGAAAAGCTTGGTTTATCTGGACGGCACGCAAGTCGATTACACCAAAGAAGGTTTGCAGGAGGGTTTCAAATTTGAAAACCCGAATGTCAAAGACTCTTGCGGCTGCGGCGAGAGCTTCCACGTTTAAGACAAAAAAGTGGCGGGACAGTATCAAAACCGTCCCGCCATTTTTTCGCTTCCTGCCTGTTGTAGCTGCCTTTGCCTTTTCTTTTCCGTTCGACCTTGTGTCGGAATAAATCGGATTTCACTAAGGCTTTTAAAGCATTGTCGCGTATTTTGCCTTTATTGTGTTGCACTTTACTGCTCATATTCAGTCCTTTTGGTTAAGAATCAGCGGATTATAAGGCAAAATCAGGTTTCTGCCGAGAATTTCACATTAATTATCCCGCCATGTCTCAATATTTCACACTCTTCCAGCTTGAACCCGCTTTTGATATCGATGCCGAAAGCTTGGAGCAAACCTACCGCGCTTTGGCTGCCCGTTTCCATCCCGATAAATTCGCTTCAGCTTCCGCCTTCGAGCAAAAGCAGGCAGTGATGATGTCTTCCACCATCAACGATGCCTACCGTACCTTGAAAAATCCCATCGACCGCGCCGCGTACCTTCTGAAAGCGCAGGACATTGATGCCGATGCGCCGGAACATACCTCTTTCGCTCCCGAATTTCTCATGCAGCAAATGGAATGGCGCGAAACGCTGATGGATGCGCAAATGGAGCAAAACAACGAAGCCCTGCGCGCGTTGGATCAAGAAATCAGCCGCGAACAAGACAAGCTGTATCAAGATTTGCGGACGGCCTTTGCAGCAAAAGATCACGAAGCCGCCGCCCAATGGGTACGCCACGGCAGGTTTTTAAACAAACTGCGCAACGAAATCGCTGCCGCATTGCAAGATTGAAGACAAAGCTTTTGAGCGAATCTAAAAGGTCGAGACCTTTGCAAAAAAAGCCCTTCCCTCG
>NZ_KV794976.1:0-617 GCF_001808875.1 Neisseria sp. HMSC064E01 | reverse complement strand
ACCGTCGCCAAAGACGTCCGCCTCAACCGCAAGCCCGCCTTCGTCTTTAAGGCCAGTAAAACCAACCGCACCACCGGTGACGAACCCGCCCTGCCGGGCCGCAAGGGTGTGCTTTCCCGCACCGCCACCAAACCCGCCTGGCCGATGATGCACTCCTCTTCGGTTAAAATCCGCAAGCGCCACATCATTCGCGCCGGCGATATGTTCCACATGAACAACAAGTTCAAGAAGAAACTGCCGCCCAAACCCTGTATTTCCTGCAAAGCCGCCGCCGCTGCCGGCCGCCCGGTCAATCCGATACACGGGCTGAAGTTTTTGGAGAGTGAAACCGACTTTGCTTTTGAAGGCATCCTGCCACTGGTCTGGAGCCGCAGCTATTATTCCGACCAAGACGGTACCGGCTGGCTCGGCGAAGGCTGGAGCGTACCCGGCTGCCAACGCATCATCCGCGATGCGGCGGGATTGGCCTATATCGACGATCAGGGCCGTCTGTTCCCGCTGCCGGAAGTCGATGAAGACGATGAGGAACCGGTATTGTTCGAGAGCGAACAGATCTGGTTCAGTAAAAATCCGGACGGGCATTATGTCATTGCTTCGCTGGACGGTTCGATAGCGTT
>NZ_KV794975.1:0-875 GCF_001808875.1 Neisseria sp. HMSC064E01 | reverse complement strand
GTCATTGCTTCGCTGGACGGTTCGATAGCGTTGCGTTTTGCGCCTTTGGTCGTCGCGGAAGACGGTTCGGACGAAGATGCCACCCTCTTCCCGTTGGTGGCGGTGGAAGACGCCAACGGCAACCATCAGCGTTTCGTCTATCATCCGCTGACCGGTCTGCCGCAATACGTCATCGATGGCAACGGTCGGGTGTTCTCGCTGAACTTCGGCAATGTGGCAGATGAGCAGTCGCCTAAAATGCGGCTGTTGTCGGTGTCGTTGTTGGAAGGTTTGCCGGTCTTCGGCGAAGCTGTCCGAGTCGGCAGTCCGCTGGTCCGCTACGAATACAATAATAGTGGCGACTTGATCCGCGTCATCGGCCGCGACGGCAACGTCAAACGCAGCTTCGGCTATAAAAACAACCTGATGGTGTCGCACACCGATGCGGCAGGATTGGTATCGGAATACGAATACGACCATTACACCCCGACCGGCAAGGTGTTGCGCAACCGGACTTCTTTGGGCGAGGAATGGCGTTTTACCTATCACGACGGTTATACCGAGGTGACCGACGTGTTGGGCCGTACCGAGCAATATCATTACGATTACAACAACGAGCTGACCAAACGGGTGTTTGCCGACGGCAGCTCCGTATTGATGGAGCGCGACGGTTTGGGCCGTCTGCTCAGCCATACCGATGCGATGGGGCGCGTTACCCGTTATCAGTACAGCAACGAGGGGCAGGTTGAAACCATCGTCCGCCCCGACGGCGCCATCCTGCATTTCGACTATGACGACTGCTATCGCCTGATCCGTAAAAGCGATGCGGAAGGCCGTTATGACGGCTATACCTACGACGAAGCGGGCAACCTGCTGACCCATACCGACCCGCTGAA
>NZ_KV794974.1:0-345 GCF_001808875.1 Neisseria sp. HMSC064E01 | reverse complement strand
TTCGCCGTCGGTATGGGTTTTCAGACGACCTGCGGCATCGTAGCCAAAGGCCTCTTTGCTGCCGTCGGGATAGAGGGCGAGGGTAAGGTTTTGGTCGGCGTCGTAATGGTATTCGGTGTGCTGTCCCAGCGCGTCGGTAATACGCGCCAGCTGCCCTTCGGGGGTGTAGGCCAGTTTGGTTTCGTAACCGGAGCAGTCGGTAATGAGGTCGGGCTGGCGGTTTTCATTATAGTGATAGGCGGTGCTGCTGCCGTTCGGATCGGTTACCGACAGCAACAGGCCGTTGTCGGCGTATTCGAAACGCGTGGTATGTTTCAGCGGGTCGGTATGGGTCAGCAGGTTGCC
>NZ_KV794973.1:382-17693 GCF_001808875.1 Neisseria sp. HMSC064E01 | reverse complement strand
CATCCCCATCTGTTTGAGTGCATAGCAAACGGTGGCTGGCGTACAATCAAAATGTTTAGCGATTTCATGCAGATAGGCATCCTGGTGTTGCCCAACATATTGAGCCGGTTTTTGCCTATCCAATTTGACGGCATTCAGACCGGTAACTTGATGTTTTAGGCTGCCTGTTTGTTTTTTAAGGCGAATCCACAGGTAAAGCGTGTTTCTTGACAAGTTAAACGTTGCTGCGGTTTGGCTGATGTTTTTGCATTGTTCGTAATAGTTTAAAGCTTTGTTTCTTAAGTCCGCAGAGTATGCCATGGTTAGACCTTCAAAGTTGAGTATTGTACCATTTTGTTTTTAATTGACTATAAATAGAAACCCTGCAAACCGAGAATTATGGAAAAGCAGTTTGGACGGTTTGCCGACATTCCGGCTCGCTCGAAAATCGCGTTGCAAACATTAACGAATATGGAAAATAAACCTTATCCCCTACACCCAAAAAATTTCAGACGACCCCTTCATATCGAAAGGTCGTCTGAAAAAAGCAGAACAGTTTGTTTAAACTTGTCTTGATATGTTCAAAAACAAGTTCAGCTCAAACTTACGCTTCGCCTTCTGCCTGATCGGCTGCCTCCGTTGCGCTCTGCTCGGCGGCTTTGTAAAGGTAAACCGTTGCCAGCGGCGGTACTTTGACGGCGAGCGAATTAGGTTTGCCGTGCGACCAGATTTCTTCGGTTTGCAGGGTTTGTCCGGCGGATACGCCGCTGCCGTTGTAGCCGGGGTCGTCTGAATTGAGGATTTCGCGGTATTCGCCGGCTTCGTTCACGCCGAAGCGGTAGCTGTCGTGGACGACGGGCGTGAAGTTGCTGATGACGATGACGCGGTTGCCTTCGCGGTCGCGGCGTTCGAAGATGAAGACGGAATTGTTGCCGTCGTCGGCGACCAGCCATTCGAAGCCTTCCGGCCATTGGTCGAGCTGGTAAAGCGGCGCGGTGTCTTTATAGACGCGGTTCAAATCGCGCACGAAGTTTTGTACGCCTTTGTGCCAGCCGCCTTCTTGGTCGAGCAGGAACCAATCCAGTCCTTCGTTGTAGTTCCACTCTCTACCTTGCGCGAACTCGTTGCCCATAAACAGGAGTTTTTTGCCGGGGAAGCCGTACATGAAGCCGTAGTAGGCGCGCAGGTTGGCGAATTGCTGCCAGCAGTCGCCGGGCATCCGTCCGAGCAGCGAGCGTTTGCCGTGTACGACTTCGTCGTGCGAGAGCGGCAGGACGAAGTTTTCGCTGTATTGGTACATCATGCCGAAGGTCATTTTGTTGTGGTGGTATTTGCGGTTGATGGGGTCTTCCATCATGTAGCGCAAGGTGTCGTTCATCCAGCCCATGTTCCATTTGTAACTGAAGTTCAAGCCTTCTTGACGGGTTACGTTGGCGAACGAGGTGGATTCTTCGGCGATTTCGGTAGCGGACGGGACAACCTCTTTCAGCATGGTGTTGGTATCGCGCAGGAAGGCGATGGCTTCGAGGTTTTCATGGCCGCCGTATTGGTTGGGTATCCATTCGCCGTCTTTGCGCGAGTAGTTGCGGTAAATCATGGAGGCGACGGCGTCCACGCGGATGCCGTCGAAACCGAAACGCTCTATCCAATACAGGGCATTGCCTTGCAGGAAGTTTTTGACTTCGTTCCTGCCGAAGTTGTAAATCAGGGTGTTCCAGTCTTGGTGGTAGCCCTCGCGTGGATCGGCGTGCTCGTACAGCGCGGTGCCGTCAAACTTGGCAAGCCCGTGGTCGTCGGTCGGGAAGTGTCCGACCACCCAGTCGAGGATGACGCCGATGCCTTCGTCGTGGGCGGCTTTAATTAGGGCGCGCAATTCGTCGGGCGAACCGAAACGGCTGGTCGGCGCATACAATCCGGTCGCCTGATAGCCCCATGAGCCGTCAAACGGGTATTCAGAAACGGGCAGGAATTCGATATGGGTGAAGCCCATGTCTTTGACGTATGCGACCAATTCTTTGGCGAGCTGTTCGTAAGTCAGCCAGAAGTTGTTTTCGGGATTGCGTTTCCACGAACCCAAATGCACTTCATAAATGCTGATAGGCGCGTCAATGGCGTTGGCGCGGGCGCGGAAGTCGGGTGTGTCCACTTTTTCCGGCAAACCGCGCACGACAGACGCCGTATTCGGACGCAACTCTGCGCCGAAGGCATACGGGTCGGTTTTTTGCCGCACATCGCCGTTGGCATCGCGGATTTCAAATTTGTAGAGGGCGTTGAGTTTGACGGCGGGGATGAAGATGTCCCAAATGCCGTTGTCGCGGTGGAAACGCATGACGTGGCGGCGGCCGTCCCAGTGGTTGAATTCGCCGATGACGGATACGCGCTGCGCGTTTGGCGCCCATACGGCAAAGCTGACGCCTTTCACGCCGTCCACTTCGGCAAAATGTGCGCCTAAAGTTTCATACGGACGCAGGTGTTTGCCTTCCGCCAGCAACCAAGAATCCATGTCTTTCAGGGCGGAGCCGAAGCGGTATGGGTCTTCTTCGCGCATAGGCTCGGCATCTTCTGCATAACGGACGTTCAACGCATAATCGGGCGCACCTTCGGGCAACACGGCAACAAAGAATCCGCGTTCATCGACTTTTTCAGACGACGTAATCACCTCGCCAGTTTCACGGTTGACAATATCCACGCCCCAAGCGTTCGGAATCAGAGTCCGCACGACCTCGTCGCCTTCGACAAGGCGGTGTCGTCCCAAATAGGCGAACAAATCGCTGTGGGTGGCAAGAAACAGGCTTTCAACCGTGTCGCGTTCGACTTGGTCAAGCTCGTGATAAGGCTTCATCCGGCTGTTTTTCTTCATGCGTACCTCTCCAATCATGGCAAGTTGGCCGCCCATCAGGCGGTTGTGGGGAAAATCTTCAAGCGCGACGGGCATTTTGCGCGCCCAGTTGGGATAACCCTCGGAAACGCCCGGCACATTCAGGTTGTCGCTCATGCCCAGCAGGTTTTCCAGCTGCACTGCATACAGTTTGCTGCGGCTCATGGCGGCATACCGGTGCAAGGCGGTTAACAGCGTTTCGTCGATTTCAGACGACATCTCGGCGTCGGCAGGCAGGCAGCCTGTGTGTTTCAACTTATCGAACAAATCTGCCTTATCGTGTTCGCGCGCTTCCAAGGTCGTCTGAAAAGTTTCCGCATTGGGAATCGTACCCAAGCGGAACATCAAATCCAAATCCTTGCCCGTCCAATAGCCCGCTAAGGGCGCGACATCGTGTGTGCTGATCACCGTAATCGCCTGTTCTGGATATTCTTCGGGTAATTCAAAGCCGTGCCAGCCTTTGCTGAAATACACGACCTTATAAGAAAACACCTGATAACGGTTCAGCAAATAACGCGCTTGGTCGGGTACCGTCCCCAAATCCTCGCCGATAACGACGCATTGGTTCCGCCGGCTTTCCAAAGCCAGAATGGCAAACATTACATCCGCGTCGTAATGCACATACGCGCCAAAGTCCGCCGTCTCGCCCGCAACCCACCACAGACGGCACAAAGCCATCACATGATCGATGCGCAAGATGCCGTAAAGCCGCATATTTTCACGCAAAAGACGGACAAACTTCTCATAACCCGTGTGCTTCAACACCGTCGGATTGAGCGGTGGCAAATTCCAGTTTTGCCCCGTCGGGCTGAACGGATCGGGTGGCGCACCGACCGCCATATCCATGCAGTAGTCGGCGCGATTGAGCCAAGTGTCCGCGCTGCCGCGAGCTACGCCGACCGCCAAATCACCGTAAATGCCGAGCTTCACGCCGCGCGCCGCAGCCGCTTCATTCACTTCGCGCAACTGTTCCGCGCAAAGCCATTGCAGCCACATATAAAAACGGATTTCGCGGCGGTGTCCCTGTGCAAATCGTTGAACCGCCTCGCCATTCGGATCATGAAACTCCAACGGCCAAGAGAGCCAACCCACTTCGCCGGAACGGTTGTAATACTGATCCAACGCCTCAAACAAGCCGAAGCCTTCCAAAGCCTCGCTGTGTTCTTCAACAAAGGCGTCAAATGCCGCCCGCTCTTGTTTGGCGGCTTCGCATTCATCGTTTTCAAACGCATCAAATGCCTTCTGTAAAGCATCACGCTTAAACGCCCAAACCGCCGTATAAGCAACGGTTTCCGTAATCCGCAACGCCGCAATGCGTTGGCAGATATTCGGCTGCTTGAGCCAGTTTTTCAGCTTTTCGTTGTAAGAGAATGCGCCAACCTTCTCCACATCCAGATAAATCGGATTGAGCCATTCGCGCGAAGACGGGCTGTACGGGCTGGCAAAAGCAGGCTTGGCACTAAAAAGCGCGTGCAACGGATTGATGCCGACAAAATCCAGTTGCTTATCCGCCACGAACGCCATCAAATTCAGCAAATCGGTAAAATCTCCGATGCCCCAGTTCCGTTGCGAACGCAGGCTGTACAAATGCGTCGTCAACCCGTTCATCCGCAAACCGTGTTCCAGTATTTTGGGTTGATAAACCGACTGCGGCGCAACCACCAACCGTACCTTGCGGACAATGCCTTCAACTTCTGTAAACAATGTGTAATAGCCGCAAGCCAAAGCAGGCAGCGCAACCCAAAGCACGCCGTCCTCGCCATGGTTTAACGCCAAAACCTGCCGTCCACCCGCTTCGTCTTCCAAGCAAATTTCAGCCGCGTCATGAAACTCAGCAGGCAGTCGCAAAGATTCCCGACCGTTTTCATGCGCCACCAAAGTATCCGCATAAAGGCCGTCTGAAAAACCGTCCTGCTGCAAAGCCTTAATAATCCCTTCCAAAACCTCGGGCTTGGTCGCATGATAAATTCCACCGATGTCGTGAAAACCCAAATCAATACCCAAGCCCGCAGCCTGCTCTTCCAAATGTTCGCTCATGACACAATTCGCCTGTTTACAATAAACCAAATCTTAATATAAATAAGATTGAATGTTTCCCATAATTCAGAGAAAACAACCGTTCAGACCAAGATTTCCCTGCTTAGTTTGACTTATCCCAAAATTTTGGATGATGGCTCTGAAAGTATGCCGACGAAACGGCAGGGACATATTTCCGTTGGTTCAACAATCAGCATAGACATTTCCCTTTCCATATCTGATTCGCTTTTATTGATACTCAAATAAATTTTTACAGTAATTATTTATCAGGAAACTTTCACGCAAACCTAATGCAGCAGGCAATTTCTACCCGAAAAATCATTTAATTTGTACATTTCATATTTGAAATAAATTCTGAAACATTCGTTAACATAATTTTTTGAATTACTACAGAAGTTTTAACTTGTAAATTCCATAAGATTAAAATAATATACAGAAAATTTCTTAACCAGCTCTTCTTTTCATCCGAGATTATCATATATGTTAAAACAAACTATTTTACTGACTGCTCTGATTGGTGCGCTTACCGGCTGTACTTACGGCCACATGCACTACTCACCATCCTATGAACAAGAAGCTACTATGCGTGCCGACTCCCGCCGCGTTCAAGCTGACGAACGTGCAGAACGTGCAGAACGCCGCCGCGAACGCCGTCAAGAAATGATGGATGAAGCCGACGCTATCAACCGCGCAAACCGCAACAACCGCATCTACATCCTTCACTAATGGCCGGCTCTTACGGATTATTGGATTCCTAATACTTATATTTCAAACAGGTAACATTATGAAAAATAAAATTGCAGCCCTGCTCCTGACTTCTTTCGTTATTACCGGTTGCTCCGCTCCCGGAGGCTCCGTAGGCGATTTGGCTATCGGTAGCGACTCCGCCGCCATCAAAGCAGGTCGCAACCGCGAATCTGCACAACTCTCCCGTGCTGAGCTGGAACAACACCGCCGTCAACGTACCAATGTTTCAGAAGAGCTGGCATTGGAACGTGAAAAACGCCAAGACAAACGTGACCAAGTCAACGGTGCAATGGGCACTGCAGCCAATGCAGTCGGCTTGATTGGCGGTATTGCAGGTACTGCCGCTTTGATCAAAGCTTGGTTCTAATTTAGCAGGTATTCGTAAAAACGACCGGTACGGCGTATCGGTCGTTTTTCTTATTCTCGGCTTCAAACTCGTTCATCCTTATATAAATCCATAGACAGAACCCCAAAAGGTCGTCTGAAAACCTTAAAACCAGTTTTCAGACGACCTTTATCTATTAAATACCATCACGCCGCTTTGCGGTGGTAATGCCGTAGTGCGTGTTCTTTGCGACGACCGCTACTGAATGCGGATACGCGTTTCAGATAGCCGATGACGCGGGTGCCGTAGTCGATGTCGTGCGAACCGCAAGCGGAACAGGCGTGCAAGGTGCGTTTATCGATGTGGCCGCATTCGTTGCAGATGGTGATGCGCACGTTCACGCAGAAGTAGTTGCAGCCGGTTTGTGCGGCGATGTCCAGCAGCGAGCGGTAGCCGGATTCGGGCAGGGCTTCGTCGAGGTTCAGGTGCAGCGCGGAGCCGCCGTCGAGCCAGTCCACCAGTTCTTTACCGTGCAGCAGGAATTTGTCGAGCGCGTTGATTTCTTCGTCTTCGACAACGTAGAAATAGGAGTTGTAGCATTCGCGGCTGACTTTGTAGCCGTCGGCTTTGTCCCATTTGGCGTTTTTCACGCCGAGGTTTTCGGCAGGGACAAACTCGGTATTGAACTTCACGCCGTAGTGTTTGCTGGCGGCTTGGTTGGCTTCGAATATGGTTTTCAGACGACCTTGAACGAAGTGGATGTAGTCGTCGTTGTAGCCGACTTTGATGCCTTGCGATTCGGCGGCTTCCGCCATGCCGTTGATGCCGATGGTGAGGAACTGTTTGTCCAGCGTGATGAAGCCTGCATCGTAAACGGGCAGCATTCCGGCGGCTTGATATTCTTCCATCAGTTTGCGGTAGGCGTATTGGTATTTGTGGATTTTGGCCACTTCGGCGGCAAGGTCGCGCCCGTCTTGTTTCAGCCGGTTCATATTGATGGTGATGACGTTGATGGAACCGGTCGCCACGCCGCCCGCGCCGAGTGTGTAGCTGAAGGTACGGTCTTCGATGGCGTTACGCAGGCGGCAGCATGAAGCCAAGGAGTCGGGGTTGTCGGAAAGATAGACGAAGAAGGAATTGCCTTCCGCCAACTCCCTCGCCATTTCGTCGGCGAACACGGTGTCTTTGCATTTGCCTCCGTCAGTCAGCATCGCGGCGGTAACTACAGGGAAGGTCAAAACGGCTTTGGTGCGCTCCTGATTGAACCATTTGAGGAAGAAGTTTTGCAGCTTCGCCACGCTCGCCCACACCGGTTTGCTGAAATCGGGGAAGACGAAATCGCCGAACATCGCGTCGAAATAGTATTGATCGTAAACGGAAATATTCCAAAACACGCTCTGATAGCCACGCGCGGCGGCGGGCTGGTTGATGCTGTACACCACCTGCTGCATGTGGTTGGCGATTTCTTTGCCGTGGGTTTCCAAATAATTATCACCGTAGTCTTTGCGGGCGAAGTAGTCGAAATAAGTCAAAAATTCCACCGTCGCCACCGCGCCGGCGAACTGCGCGCTGATGGCAAACACAAGATTGATAAACGAGCCGCAAAACGATGCCAGATGCTGCGGCGCCTTGGATTCGCCGCCGAGTTTGCTTAACCCGTCGAGTAAGAAAGGATACAGCGTAACCGACACACAATAAGGCTTGAGGCTGGTTTCGTCGTGCACATAAATCTCATGCGCCTCAATCTGGCGGATGTATTCGTCGGCAACGGATTGGTCGAAAATTTCGGCGATTTTGCGCGACACTTGGGCGCGGTTAATCTGCACGAAAAAGTCTTTCATGATTTCCGCTTCCATCGTAGCGATGTTTTTCTGGGTAACGT
Organism: Neisseria sp. HMSC064E01; assembly: GCF_001808875.1. Taxonomy (NCBI): domain Bacteria; kingdom Pseudomonadati; phylum Pseudomonadota; class Betaproteobacteria; order Neisseriales; family Neisseriaceae; genus Neisseria; species Neisseria sp. HMSC064E01. Next base: position 9,845 of record NZ_KV794973.1, on the reverse strand, counting down.
TGGCGTTGGCGTCCATTTTCGAACCGTCCGCCGCGTTTTGCGCGCTGATGTAGTCGTGCATGAATTGCAGTTTGCCGTTTAACTGTTCGGGATGCAGCCGAATCATGTTAAGTCCTCCTGTGTGGGTTGGATAAAAAGCCTCAGGCCGTCTGAAACGCGGCCGCCTGCGGCTGGGTTGTAATCGGGATGATTTTGGGCGCGGGTTTGTCTTTGATAAACAAGCGGTTCAACACCTCGCCCGTACGCAAATCGATAAACTTCTGATTGGTGGTCGGGCTGTCCAAGCCGCCCAGCTCCATCTGCCAGCGGCCGGTTTTCAGATAAGTCAGATAAGGCAGGATGCCGTCTGAAACCACCTCCAGCTCCTCACGCTCCAAACCGGTGTACAAACAGGCTTTCAAACCCGCCTGCGTCACGATGCCCAACATTTTCTGCAAGGTTTCCGGCTGCCATTCCCCGCCCATAAACAACACGCAGCTAATCAGCCCGCGATAGCGTTTCAGACGACCTCTCAAATAATCCTCGGTCAATTCCGTACCGATACCCTTTTTCCACGCATCGGCACTGTGGCAGCCCTTGCAGCGCAGCGGGCAGCCTGAAAACAGAAACGCCAGCGACACTTCGCCTGGCACTTCCTGCCATACGATTTGCTCGATTGTGAATTTCAACGCCGCCATGACTTGCTACTCATAAATACAATATATGGTGCAAATTAAATCATAAGAACACAAGATATGGTATTTTTATTTAACAATGCAACAAACCGACACGATAGCTTTTTATAATCCACTATATTAAAAATTCAAATCAAAAGGCAGCTTAAATATAAAAAAGCCGTACTCAGAAACACGCTTCACATTTCCAAATACAGCCATTACGCCATCATGTTTTTTAAAATACACATCCTTTTCTTATAGTACGACCTTGTCCAGATAGCCAAAAACCAAAAAAGATAAGCAAACTCCGTAATAACAAAAGCCATTAATAATCCCTTCCCTCCCAATGACCAAAGGTCGTCTGAAAATCTGCTCCCGAGCTTTTCAGACGACCTCCCGCAATCTGAAACCGAAGCGAAAAGTGTTACAATAGCCGTTTTATTTTAGCCGCTTAAGGCAGTCCGACCATGTGCAACCACCATCATCAAAACGACAGCAAAACTCCCCGTTCAGAAGCCCGCGATAACGACACCATCCGCATCCGCGGTGCGCGCACGCATAATTTGAAAAACGTCGATTTGGACATTCCGCGCCACAAGCTGGTGGTGGTTACGGGGCTGTCGGGCAGCGGCAAGTCGTCGCTGGCGTTTGACACGTTGTATGCCGAAGGGCAGCGGCGTTATGTCGAGAGCCTGTCCGCCTATGCGCGGCAGTTTTTGCAGATGATGGACAAACCCGACGTTGATTTGATTGAAGGCCTGTCGCCCGCGATTTCTATCGAGCAGAAATCCACCAGCCACAACCCGCGTTCTACCGTCGGCACGGTTACGGAAATCCATGATTACCTGCGCCTTTTGTACGCCCGCGTCGGTACGCCGTATTGCCCCGAACACAATCTGCCGCTGTCGAGCCAGACCGTGTCGCAGATGGTTGATGCCGTGTTGAAGTTGCCGGAAGACACGCGCGTGATGATTCTGGCGCCGGCGGTACGCGAGCGTAAGGGCGAGTTTGTCGATTTCTTTGCCGACTTGCAGGCGCAGGGTTTTGCGCGGGTGCGCGTGGATGGCGAAGTCTATCAGCTTGACGAAGTGCCGAAGCTGGAAAAAAACATCAAGCACAATATCGACGTGGTCATCGATCGCGTGAAAGTGAAGGCGGACATCAAGCAGCGGCTGGCGGAAAGTTTTGAAACCGCGCTGCGCCACGGCAACGAACGCGCGCTGGCGATGGAGATGGACAGCGGCGAAGAACATTGGTTTTCCGCGCGTTTCGCCTGCCCCGTGTGTTCGTACAGCCTGCCCGAATTGGAGCCGCGCCTCTTTTCGTTCAACAACCCGATGGGCTCCTGTCCGACTTGCGACGGCTTGGGCAACACCAATTTCTTCGACCCCGAAAAAGTAGTCGCGCATCCCGAATTATCGCTGGCAACGGGCGCAATTGACGGCTGGGACAAGCGCAACCAGTTCTATTTCCAAATGATTCAATCGCTGGCGCGGCATTACGGTTTCGATGTGCAGGCTGCTTGGGAAACGCTACCTGAAAAAGTGAAAAAAGTCGTGTTGCACGGCTCAGGCAAAGAAGTCATTGATTTTACTTACCTGTCCGAACGCGGCACCACCTTCAACCGCAGCCACGCCTTCGAAGGCATCATCCCCAATCTCGAACGCCGCTACCGTGAAACCGACAGCGAAACCGTGCGCGAAAAACTGCGCGAATACCAAAACCACCGCGCCTGCCCGAGCTGCGGCGGCGCACGTTTGCGCAAAGAAGCGCGCTACGTTTACGTCAGCGGCGAACCTTTGCACGAAGTTTCCGCCTGGCCGCTGACCAAAACCCACCAATTCTTTGAAACGCTGGATTTGGATGGCAACAAAAAACAAATCGCCGAAAAAATCCTCAAAGAAATCACCGAACGGCTCGGCTTCCTGATTAACGTCGGGCTGGATTACCTGAATCTCTCCCGCTCCGCCGAAACCCTTTCCGGCGGCGAAGCCCAGCGCATCCGCCTCGCCAGCCAAATCGGCAGCGGCCTGACCGGCGTGATGTACGTTTTGGACGAACCCTCCATCGGCCTGCACCAGCGTGACAACGACCGTCTGCTCGCCACCCTCAAACGCCTGCGCGACTTGGGCAACAGCGTGATTGTGGTCGAACACGACGAAGACGCCATCCGCGAAGCCGATTTCGTGGTCGATATGGGCCCGGGCGCGGGCGAACACGGCGGCAACGTACTGATTGCCGACACCCCCGAAAACGTCGCCAAATGCGAAAAATCCGTTACCGGACAATACCTCAGCGGCAAAAAATCCATTGCCGTGCCGTCTGAACGCACGCCCGTCAATCCCGACAGAATGCTCGTCCTCAAAGGCGCGCGCGGCAACAACCTCAAAAACGTTACCCTCGAACTGCCGCTCGGTTTGATTACCTGCATCACCGGCGTATCCGGCAGCGGCAAATCCACCCTGATTAACGACACCCTCGCCAAAATCACCGCCCGCGAACTCAACCGCGCCCAAGAAGAACCCGCCCCATACGACGACATCCGCGGCCTCGAACACCTCGATAAAGTCATCAACGTCGACCAATCCCCCATCGGCCGCACCCCGCGCTCCAACCCCGCCACCTACACCGGCCTGTTCACCCCCATCCGCGAACTCTTCGCCGGCGTCCCCCTCTCGCGCGAACGCGGCTACAACGTCGGCAGATTCTCCTTCAACGTCAAAGGCGGCCGCTGCGAAGCCTGCCAAGGCGACGGCGTCATCAAAGTCGAAATGCACTTCCTGCCCGACGTGTACGTCCCCTGCGAAGTCTGCCACGGCAAACGCTATAACCGCGAAACCCTCGAAATCCAATACAAAGGCAAAAACATCAGCCAAGTCCTCGACATGACCGTCGAAGAAGCCCGCGAATTTTTCGACGCCGTCCCCACTGTATCGCGCAAACTGCAAACCCTGATGGACGTAGGCCTCGGCTACATCCGCCTCGGCCAGTCCGCCACCACCCTCTCCGGCGGAGAAGCCCAGCGCGTCAAACTCGCCTTGGAGCTATCCAAACGCGACACCGGCAGAACGCTCTATATCCTCGACGAACCCACCACCGGCCTGCACTTCGCCGACATCGCCCTGCTGCTGGAAGTCATAGGCCGTCTGAAAGGCAAAGGCAACTCGATTGTGATTATTGAGCATAATCTTGACGTTATAAAAACCGCTGATTATATTGTGGATTTGGGGCCGGAAGGCGGCGATGGTGGGGGGAGGATTATTGCGGAAGGTAGCCCTGAGGAAGTGGCGAAGGTGAAGGGGAGTTATACTGGGAAGTATTTGAAGGTGGTTTTGAAGTAGATATCAAGAAAAGGATTGCGAAATGTGTCAACCAAAAAAAGATCCCGATAGTCAACCATTGGATAAAAGCAGTCAAGTTGTTTATAGCATGATTCTTCCTTTAATTATCTCTATAATTGGAACCATTTTTACATTAATTGCTAATTCCTATATTAAGGATCAAGCAGATGCTGCAATTGCATCTCAAACCCCATACGTCATACTTTTAACTGAATACGATATATTTAATAACAGACGCGGTATTTTTTTGTCCAACCAAGGAAAAGGTGTAGCAATAGTAGAATCAATTAAAATAAATGGTGAAAATAAAACGAGTATTACTCATGATGATTGGATTAAGTTACTTAACGATAAACACCTACAATCTGGTTGTTTCGACTTAGCTATGCCTATTCATAAAGGTATGGCTATTAATGAGGGGAGTTCTATACCTATAATTGCTACTACTGTTAATTATGACAATATATTCAAACAAATGGAGGATATAAACAAACAAATGGGAGATCATATTAATAATATAGGTAGATTGGATTTTTTTAGAGAAACTTTCACACTGTTAAAAGATGAAAAAACACATAATGATAATGTTGAAGAAAAATTAAATGATTTAATTGATAATGAAAAAAATAGAATGTATCAATCAATTGATAATTTTGAGAAAAATAGGGAGGAATTAATGCTATGCAGCAATGATAAGATCATTAAAGATTTAGAAGGAAAGATTAAAATTGAAATTACATATACATCTCTTTTAGATCGAAAAGAAACACCCAAGCCAGCTGAGCGTTTTAATTTATATAACAATAACCAAACAAGCAAGCCGTAGCCTGCATATCCAACCGACCGCGTGCGTGGCCCACACACCCTACCTATGAATTACGCGAAACTTCAAAATCAACGTGTAGGGTGTGTGCGGTACGCACGCACGCGGTTGCTTGATTGACAGTTTTCCGTTTTAACTTTTAACTTCGTTGAAGCTAGCGCTTTCAGACGACCTCCAATGCCGTCTGAAAACACCTGCTTCAACGAAGTTAAAACCTTAAACAACAAACCATTCCTTCTCCAACACCCAAACCACAAGCAAAAATCCTATGGCGCGTTATCACAGAAACTTCATTGCCGGCGGCACATTCTTTTTCACCGTCAAACTCGCCGACCCAAAATCGCGCCTGCTTGCCGAACATATCGGCTTCGCGTGCGGCCTATATGGATGTGCAAAAACAATATCCCTTTGAAACCGTCGCCGTATGCGTTCTGCCGAACCACATTCACGCCATTTGGACGCTGCCGTCCGACGATGCGGATTATTCCCTGCGCTGGCGGCTGATTAAAACCAAATTCTCCGCACATTTCCCTTGCGTCGAAACCTGTCCACCAGCAAACAGCATAGCAGCCGCACTATCTATGGTGAAAATGGCAAGGCGCTTCATTGAAGGTCGTCTGAAACCCGGTTTTCTTCAATTCGAAACCTTGTTTCAGACGACCTTTCGTTTCGCTTAAAGCATTTCTTATTATGCGGTATTTCATATAAAATGTCGGTCTAAATGCCGTCTGAAACAAAGGTTGCTCAAGCCAATACCTTTATTTCAGACGGCCTGCCTTTCAAAATATCCCCTCTGAGGAACACTCCATGCCAGAATACCGCTCCAAAACCTCCACCCACGGCCGCAATATGGCGGGCGCGCGCGCATTGTGGCGCGCCACCGGCGTGATGGAAACCGACTTCGGCAAGCCCATCATCGCCGTTGCCAACTCCTTCACCCAATTCGTGCCTGGCCATGTCCACCTGCACAACATGGGCCAATTGGTTGCCCGCGAAATCGAAAAAGCGGGCGCAATCGCCAAAGAATTTAACACCATCGCCATCGACGACGGTATCGCCATGGGACACAGCGGCATGCTGTATTCCCTGCCCAGCCGCGATTTGATTGCCGACTCCATCGAATACATGGTCAACGCCCATTGCGCCGACGCGCTGGTGTGCATTTCCAACTGCGACAAAATCACCCCCGGAATGCTGATTGCCGCCATGCGCCTGAATATCCCGACCATCTTCGTTTCCGGCGGTCCGATGGAAGCGGGCAAAGTCATCGGCGTGGCAAACATCCAGCCCGAACGCCGCTTGGACTTGATTGACGCCATGATTGAATCGGCGGACGACAATATCAGTAACCAACAGGTTGAAGAAGTTGAACAAAACGCCTGTCCGACCTGCGGCTCCTGCTCCGGCATGTTCACCGCCAACTCTATGAACTGCCTGACCGAAGCGCTCGGCCTGTCCCTGCCCGGCAACGGTTCCTACCTCGCCACCCATGCCGGCCGCAAAGAATTGTTCCTCGAAGCCGGCCGCATGATTGTCGAAATTACCAAACGCTATTACGAGCAAGACGACGAAACCGTGCTGCCGCGCAGCATCGCCACCAAAAAAGCGTTTGAAAACGCCATGACCATGGACATCGCCATGGGCGGCTCCACCAACACCATCCTGCATTTGCTCGCCGTCGCCAACGAAGCGGGTGTGGATTTCAAAATGGCCGACATCGACCGCTTAAGCCGCGTCGTGCCCTGCATCTGCAAAACCGCGCCCAACAACCACGACTACTACATGGAAGACGTGCACCGCGCCGGCGGCATCTTCGCCATCCTGAAAGAACTGGACAAAGCGGGCAAACTGCACACCGACGTGTACACCATCCACGCGCCGACGCTGAAAGACGCGATTGAAAAATGGGACGTGACCAATCCTGAAAACACCCACGCCATCGAACGCTTCAAAGCCGCGCCCGGCGGCGTGCGCACCACCCAAGCGTTCTCGCAAAACCGCATGTGGAAAACCCTCGACCTCGACCGCGAAAAAGGCTGCATCCGCAACGTCGAACACGCCTATTCACAAGACGGCGGTTTGGCGGTCTTGTTCGGCAACATCGCCGAACGCGGCTGCGTGGTGAAAACCGCAGGCGTGGACGAGAGCATCCTCAAATTCACCGGCCGCGCCCGCGTGTTTGAAAGCCAAGAAGCCGCCGTCGAAGGCATTTTGGGCAACCAAATCGTCGCCGGCGACATCGTCATCATTCGCTACGAAGGTCCCAAAGGCGGCCCAGGCATGCAGGAAATGCTGTATCCGACTTCCTACCTGAAATCTAAAGGCCTCGGCAAAGCCTGCGCCCTCTTAACTGACGGACGCTTCTCCGGTGGCACATCAGGTCTCTCCATCGGCCACGCTTCACCCGAAGCGGCGGAAGGCGGCGCCATCGGCTTGGTACACGAAGGCGATACGATTGAAATCGACATCCCCAACCGCAGCATCAACCTGAAAGTGTCCGACGAAGAACTCGCCGCCCGTCGTGCCGAAATGGAAGCACGCGGCAGCAAAGCGTGGAAACCGGAAAACCGCGACCGCTACGTCTCCGCCGCCCTGCGTGCCTACGGCGCAATGGCGACTTCCGCCGACAAAGGCGCGGTGCGCGACGTATCGCAAATCGAACGGTAAAACAGTGCGGCAATAAAGGTTTCAGACGGCCATACGGTATCGTAGGTCGTCTGAAAATCTATTATCGCTTCAACAATAGCTAGAAAGGACGCTGAAATGATTGACACCCTAATTATCAATGCACATCCTGATCCACATTCCACCGCTTCCGCCACCAATCGCATGGTCGCCCACCTGTTGACCAAACTACCCGCAGTCAGCGTGCAAACGGTCAATTTGGCAGAAGCTGATATTCAGCCTTTGGATAAGGCAGTGCTAGAAATGTTTACCGTTACCCTGTTTCAAGGGCAACAACCAAACGAGGAACAGGCTGCGCTGAAAGCTCGGCTGATGTCGGTAGTGAACCAAGTCAAATCCGCCCGCCGCCTCGTTATCGCCTACCCCATGTATAACTTCGGCATTCCCGCCCTACTGAAAAACTGGCTGGACAATCTGGTTATACCCGGCGAAACCTTCCGCTACGGCGAAGACGGTACGCCGAAAGGTTTGATGGGCGAGCATAAAGTGCTGCTGTTGCAGGCCAGCGGCAGCGTTTATAGCGAAGGCCCGATGGCGCAAATGGATTTCGCCTCAAGCTATTTGAAAACATTGCTTGGCGGCTTCTTGGGCTTTGCCTCCGTGGATATCGTTTACGCCGAAGGTACGGCAGGCGACTGGGACGCCGCAGTCCAACGCGCCTGTGCAAAAATCGATGACGTATACGACCATTTTACCTCCTGACCATTTCAGCTAATCAAAGGTCGTCTGAAACTTTCAGACGACCTTTATACTTATACTGAGCAGTAGTCGGATTGTTAAAGAAACAGTCTTCCAGACAACCTCAAAGAAAGTATTGAGGTCGTCTGAAAAGCAAAAACTGCGTGCATGCTTTGAAGCACAAACCCTATTTCAGAACCGAATGTTTGTGCGAGCTAGGACTTACTGGCACTTTATGAAAATATAGCTCGCATTTTAAAGGTCATCCAACACTCGGATGCTATCCGAGTTCTTAGTAGTTAGTTTTTTTATATCAACTTCAAAAATACTAAGTTTCTTATTTTTAATTGTATAGTCGTACATTTTTTTGTGGGTTTTGTCAAAAACATACCCTGTGTATGAGTCGGCTATCTTTTGATGTTCAATAAAATCCGTGATAAATAAATTATCTTTTGATACATTTAACTCTATCAAAAGTTGTTTAAATATATCAGGAAATTCTATTGAAAAACTCTCTGTTAACTCTTTTATATCCTGAATAAAAATATCATCTGGAATTTGATCCAATTCTATCGGCGTCATATTTCACTCCTTTAATTTTAAATAAATTTAAAAATATTAAATACTAACAGTGTTTGCTCTTAATTGAAGTTATAATGCGTCTCAGTATCCCTACTCTTCTCACTTCTCTCTCGCATCTACCGCACATTGGTTTTGTAGCTCCAATAGATTGAATTTTAGCTCCTCTTTTTTTTTCGCCTCTCGTATAAGTTGACACTTAAGGGATCAATCCAAATCTGAATATTAGGCACAAACCAATAAAAATTCTCCCCACCCAACAACCCAATCGGATTCTGGTTCACAAACCGCCCGGTCTCAGGTCCGTAATACCGCATCAGGTTGCAATGCAGCCCGGTCTCTTCATCAAAGTACTGGTTTTGCAATCTAAACGGCTGATGCGCGTTTTTGTAAATCCGCTCGTCCTTTTTCAGACGACCCCAAGCGGTGTATTCGCCGTACCATAAGAGATTGCCGTGGATGTCGGTCATCTCACGCGGGATGCCGACTTGGTCGGTGTGGAAATAGGCGAGGTATTGTTTGCCATCTTTGGCGTTGTCAAAGATTTGCGCCAGCGGTTCGTAACTGTCTTGATCGGTGTAGATATAGGTGTAACTGCCTTTGTAGGTGTACTCCTGCAATAGGCGGCTGCCGTCCCAGACGAAGTGGGTGCGTTTGGGGTCGGTACTTGTCCAGGCGAGTTTGTCTTGGCGTTCTTTGGA